>NZ_JBMOLD010000013.1:0-273006 GCF_049325435.1 Melioribacter sp.
TTTGTTCCTATTATTTGTATTTTGCATAAGAGACTCCTTTTAGTTTTTTTAGTTGCCTAAACCAAAAATTACTAATTTTTCAGGAGTCTCTCTTTTTTATTTTCAACTAAAAATGAATTTACACCTTGAGTTGTAAGGATATAAACGATATAAATGATGCCAAAATGAAAGGTAAAGGCTATTATAATAATTTAATCAAGGACTTAAGAAAAAATATAATTAATGCTTGGTATGAAAAGGCAGGTAAAAAAAATTCCCTTAAAAGAATCGATTATGAAAATGAAGTACATGATAAAATTAAAGAATTAGTTGTCTCGAAATATGTTGGGAACCTAAATCGAATACACACAGATGTTACTTGCAATTAATATTTCCGGGGTATTAATATGAAACAGAAATTAATATATGTATTATTCATTGTATCATTAATACAATTAAAAGCTCAGGGTTTAAGCGAGCAAGAGAAACAAGAAATAATAAATTCATTATCTATTGTTACAGACGATTCCATAGGGACAGATCATTACGCACCTTATGCAATAGAACGAATAATCGAAGATGAAATAAAGGAAGCAGAACAGGCAATAATAGAGAACATATGGAAACAAGACCCTTATACACAAACAAGATTTCTAGATGCATTACGTTTATTAGGTTCAGATAAAGCTGAAGAATTAACACTGGCATTTATAGATTCTGTAGACCACTATCCTGAGGATGAATATTTTACAAAACTTGAATTAAAAACATTGGTATTATATATATTATTTCAGAAAAGTAATTTTAGTCATTATCAGATAGTATATGATAGATTGGAGGAAGATTGGGAAGAAGCGTGCGGTGAAACAGTAGATTTGTTATATTATATAGCAAAGGGAATGCCATCGGAAAGAGAAAGAGCAAAACGAGAATTAATGAAAATAGCAGAAAAAGCAGGCGATTATGCTTTTAGAATTTATGCATTAAGTTTTCTGGATGAAATTTACGGAGAAGAAATGATCCCTTTTTTTATAGAGAGATTTAAAAATGATGAAAGTTC
The DNA here is from genome assembly GCF_049325435.1 of Melioribacter sp. Classification (NCBI taxonomy): domain Bacteria; kingdom Pseudomonadati; phylum Ignavibacteriota; class Ignavibacteria; order Ignavibacteriales; family Melioribacteraceae; genus Melioribacter; species Melioribacter sp. The sequence goes on from NZ_JBMOLD010000013.1 coordinate 1,040, forward strand.
AGATGTAAGATTTGTGATAGCAAAATTTAGATTCAGTAATTACAAAAATACCGAAATTAAAAATGCATTAAGGGAACAAATATATAAAGAACAAGAAGGTATAGTACGAAGAAGAATAGCAGATGAATTAATTACGAGATATAATTCACCGGAAGTTAGTAAATTTTTAAAAGATTATTTACCATTAGAGCTTGATAGTAATTATCAATTTTTGATAAATGATTTATTAATTTCCAAGCCGCCAAAGCCCGACAGCTCCGAAACCCCTCAATCAATGATAGACAGTTTAATCAGTTACAACAATCAGTGTTACGAACTGGGGTGGTTGAGTTATGAATGGGTATGGAATATAAACAAGACACAATTGGAGAATGCCCGGCTGATGCTAAATACGGGCTATCCGTCGAGTACGGCAATAATATTGCAGGCGTATGAGAACTGGGTAAATACGGCAAAAGGGTACGGCTGGATAAACGAAGACGCATACCGGTTCCTCTATTATTATTCGGTTTATTTGAGGGAAAGACTTTGATATTAATATCAGGAGGCGACAAAATGTTACGGTATTTAATTATATTAATTCTCTTTTGCAGTACAGACTATTACTTTCAGACAATTCACGAAATACCTTTCGGAAGCCGTAACAATTTAATAGAACTGGAAATTGTAAACGGCACGGAAGTGAATTTGAGCGGCATATATCTTGAAATCAAAAGCAAACCCGACTGGCTGGAAATAGTGTCCGTTGATGACAAAATCGACGAAATCAAACGGGATGGACAAAAAACGGCGGTAATTATTTTTTCCGTTGACAAAAATGCCGAATTAGACAAAGAAGAATCGATGACTATCGAAATTCGTAATCAATACGGAGTGATTGAAGAAAAAGAGATAAAGATTAAAGCGGCGCCTCCGAAGGAATATCTGCTCGAGCAAAACTATCCCAACCCGTTTAATCCCGTAACTAAAATCGGATATCAGATTCCTTCGGAAGGAAAAATAACACTGATAATTTACGATATTCTCGGCAGAGCAGTAAAAGTCTTGTTCGAAGGCGTGCGTAAACCCGGCTATTACGTAGCCGAATTTAACGGCGCTAATTTATCCAGCGGCGTTTATATTTGCAGTTTGAAAGGAAACGGCGTCAGAATCGACAGAAAAATGCTCCTTCTGAAATAAGTTTTAATAATAAAAGGCGTTCAAAATGAAAAAGAACTTAGTTTTCATACTTATTTGCTTTTTAACGATTAATAATATTTACGGTAATCTTCAGGACAAAAATAAAATCCTGACCGATATTAATAGCCCGGTCGATTCCGTAAGAATTAAAGCGGTCGGTATTGTTATTGAACATAATATTAAAGAAGCGCTGCCCGTTCTGGAAAATGATTTCGAGAAACAGGACATTTCAATCATGCCGTTATATCTGGAAGCGCTGAAACGTCTCGGCTCCGCGCGCCTGGAAGAAAAACTCAATATATACATCGATAAAATCGGATCGCAATCGTCCGCCAAAGGGGAAATATTGGACGCTTCCGTAAGATCAAAAATTCAGTCCGGTTTTATTAATAAAATAGGGATTAGTAAATAGGGATTGGGGATTGGTGATTAGGGACCGGAAGCCGTAATGAATACTGAATATTACATTGAAAACATTTATTAATCGAAGCGCATGTTGCAGCTTACCAGTCGTCGGTTCTGAAAGGCGAGGCGGGAAGACCCTCTTTGTTGTAAAGATTAGCGCCTTCGGGATTATCCGCCCACGCATATCGAACGGCGACCGGATTCTTAATCTCATCGCTCCAAACAATTACTTTATTGTCTTTGATTTCCGCATTAGCCCATACGAATTTTTTGTCGGCGCCTGCAATGGCAAAATGTTTTAATTGATTTCCTTTGCAAACTAGACCTCCGCCCGTATGCGAAAAATCGATAATTATTTTGTTCCCTTCGATTCGCATCGATTTATATACCGGTCCGGAAAAAACCGGATCTTCGCCATAAGCAATTTTCATTGCCGCCAAAGCAAGTCTTTTGCCCGCGTCTTTTTTGTTTAGCGGATGTATATCGTTCCATTCGCCGATATCGATTGTTACAGCCATTCCTGTATTCGGCAAATCGAGAGCTTTTGTTTGAGCTTCCCTCAAAAGAGCCCAATTGCTGTTCGAAGGCGCCGAATCGGGTTCCATAAAATTTGCAAGTTGAACGAATAGGAACGGGAAATCACCCTGATGCCAATTGTTTCGCCAGTCCTTTATTAAAGCAGGGAAAAGACGCCTGTATTCAACCGGTCTGTCCGCATTCGATTCGCCCTGGTACCAAACGACGCCTTTGATTTTATAATTGAAAAGCGGGGCTAACATTGCGTTAAAAAGTCCGCCGGGCTTCCATCGGATAAAAGTTTGACTTTCGAGCGGAGGCATTACGGCTCCGGTTTTATATTTCCAGTATCCCTTCAGGTCGATTGTCGTGTCTTTTAAAACGAGTTCGTACTGTTTGTCGGGCACGAACCCTCCATCGCCGATATTGCTTATCACTCTAACAGTAATCAGGTTTCTGCCGGGCTTAAGAACGCCTTCGGGTAATCGGTATCTCCTCGGCGGATATTGGTAACTGACAGAGCCTGCGAATTTACCGTTTACGAAAACCGAATCGGCGTCCACAATTCTGCCGAGTATCAGAAGTCCCCAACTTTTATCGGCGGATTCAGGTATCTGTATTTCTTTTCGGAACCATACCGCACCGTTGGTACCCTCGAGCGGGGTATTTTTCCAATATCCCGGAATTGCAATCGTATCCCAGCCGCTAGTATTCAAAGCGGTCGAATACCATGGCGTATCGGGATTTTTATATCCCTCGTCTTTGCGCCTGAGCGTAGTATACCAATTATTAATTCTTACGCTGTCGCTTTTTCTGATTTTTTCGATTAAGCTATAATCCTTGAACTTTTGGAGTTCTTCGTAATAACGTGGAAATTCTTTTAAAGCTTCTTCGCTCATCCAGGCTTCGGCAGGCGAGCCGCCCAAACTCGTATTTATCAGTCCGATCGGAATTTTATATTTATCGTATAACTCTCTTGCAAAAAAGTAACCGACGGCGGTAAAGTCGAGAACGGTTTGAGGATTCGCTTCTGTCCATTTACCGTCCGAAAAATCTTCCTTCCTTTCGGTAAAACAATATTCGCGCGGTACGTAAAACTGTCGTATGAATTTATTGCTCGAGTTTGCAATTATATCCTTATAAACGGGTTCGACCCTGCGCATCGGCAGTTCCATGTTCGACTGACCCGAGCAGACCCAAACGTCGCCGATTAAAATATCGTTTATTGTAATTTTATTGGAAGCCGAGATTTCCATTTTATAGGGTCCGCCGGCATTTTGAGGAGGAATCATTATCTGCCATTTGCCTTTATCGGAAGCCGCGACGCTATAAGCGGAATCGATAAATTTGATTTCGACTTTTTCGCCTGGCGAAGCCCATCCCCATATTTTAAGCGGAACTTCCCGTTGCAATACCATTCCGTCGCTTATCAATTTGGGAAGACGAACCTGCGCATAGAGAATACTTGCAAGCAAAAGGAGAATTATTATCGATTGAAACTTTTTCATAATTTTCCCCCCGACTTAAAAATTAATTTTTACATATATCCAGTTGAACTCTCCGCCCTGCATAAAACCGATTTGTTCGCTTGAATCGTTTCGAGCGTGTTTACCGTAGACCCACCTGGCAGTTAAATAACCGATTGCCGCCCCGAGCAGTACATCGGAAGTCCAGTGATTGTCGTGATAGACTCGCGAAACTGCCGTCAAAACAGCCGGAAGATAGAAAAGAGCTTTCAGATAATCGGAATCCGTATTGTTTGCAAGAACGGTCGATAAACCGAAAGCAAGCGTGGCATGACCGGACGGCAAAGAATGATAGTCGTCGTCAAAAAATGTAAAAGGTTTATAGAAAGAAGAACCTTTGTCCGTAAAAGGGCGAGCGCGTCCGGCGGCTGCTTTAATAAAACCCGTAACCATGCCCGAATAGAGCATCGTTTGCATAATTTCGAACCCGATTTTAGAATAAGTTTTATTGCCGGACAGATTTCCGTACAAACCCGTCAAAAGGGCAATAGCCGGAGCGGTATAAAGGTCGCCCCAGGCTTTCCCGAATTTCATCGGAAAAGAAGAATAGTACCGCCGGTCTTTCATTACGGCGTCTCTTACGGGTTGGTCCGCTTGCATGGCAAGCAAGGCTCCGGCGCTTATTATGCCGAGCGTCATAAAATCATTCCTGTCGGCTTCGAGCGGTATCTTAACAAATTCGATTGTTTCTTTTCCGAATTGATTGAGGTTATAACGGTTTTCGGTCTGAGCAAAAAGAAGATTGAAAGAAAAAAATAGAAAGAAGGACGACTGAAAGATTAACTTCATTTGTTTGCCGTGTATTTAATTATTTCAGCGCGTTCGAGCGTAATCAATCCGCCCGAATTCGATTCTTCGAAGATTTTTTCGACCGTGGGAATAAACTTTTCGATTTTTTCGGCTTCGTCCACAATTTCGATAACCAACGGCAAGTCCTCCGAGAGGCGCAAAAATTTTGCGGTGTGAATCCTGCTCTTTCCGCCGAAACCCATTATTCCTTTATATACCGTTGCGCCGGCTAAATTCGATTTGCGGGCTTCCAGAACAATCTTTTCGTAAACATTGACTGTCCCGCTTTTGTCGGACTCACCCACAAAAATTCTGAGCAATTTTGCTTCGCCTGATATCCTCATGATTTACCTCGTTAAAATATATGCGGTGTATACTCCGATGAGCGATACAGCAACGTTAAGGAATATATTCAGTCCGGCAAGAAGGAATTGCGATTCCTTCAGAAGATTGAGCGTTTCGAGAGAAAATGTTGAAAACGTAGTGAATCCGCCGCAGAATCCTACTCCGAGCAATAACTTCATATTCGAAGAAATTAATTCGCGTTCGTCAAATCCGTAAATCAATAATCCGAGAAGGAAACTGCCCAGAAAATTTACCGCCAGAGTTCCGACGGGAAATAAAACGGGAAATATTCTGTAAAATAGCGCCGATACGTAATAGCGGAGACTTCCTCCGAAACCGGCTCCGATAAATACTATAAAAAATTTTGCCATCGTCTAACTTTTTGTGTCTGTTACGAGTCTAAAGCCGTGTAATTCAGAAATACTTCCAAAAAATATAAAATAATAGGGAGATGCAAAAATGAGACTGATTACGAAAACAATTACAATCCTGGGTTTGCTGCTCGTATCGTTCGGTTATTTAAATGCTCAGAGTATAATTGCCGAAAAAACATTCGATGTATCAGCCGGAGAAAGCCTTTACGTGGAAGCTTCCGGCAGCGACGTAAAAGTTTCCTCATGGGATAAAAACAGCGTGGAAGTAAAAGTCAAAGGGAGCAAAAAAACGGCTTCGAAAGTTAAAGTCGATATCGACAGAATGGAAGACGGTGTAAGAGTGACGGTAAAGAAAAAACGGAGCGGATTTTTCGACTGGTTCGGCGGCGTGGGAGGCTCTTTGGTCGAAGTTAAAGTTCCATCCGATTTCAAACTGGAAATCGAAACTTCCGGCGGCGACATAGCTCTCTATTCGATTAACGGAGAAAAAAGGCTCGAAACATCGGGCGGCGACATTAAACTTTCGAATACAAAAGGCGCTCTTACCGCTGAAACATCAGGCGGAGATATTGTAATCGATAGTCATTACGGCGACGTATCGGCTTCCACATCCGGCGGCGACATAACGGTAAAATCAGTTAAAGGCAATGTGGAAGTATCTACTTCAGGAGGCAATATCAGAGTTCGTTCGAACGACGGCTACGTCAATGCCGAAACTTCCGGTGGAGATATTATGGTCGACCTTGACGGAAAATTCAAAGGGATTAACGCCTCGACTTCGGGCGGAGACATTATAATAAATCTGCCTTCCGATATCGACGCGGACGTTCTGCTGGAAACATGGGGAGGCGATATCGACTGCGACTATCCGAACGCAAAGGAGATGTCCGTTAAAAGAGGAAAATACGAAGCGCGTTTTAATAACGGCGGCGTCAAATTGTACGCCTCGACTTCCGGCGGCGATATAGTTGTAAAAGAAAGATAATTTTTTCATAAGTCGAACTCAAAAGATTAATCGATCCCGCTTCCATGCGGGATTTTTTTTATTCTGAAATAAAATCCGTTTGATTAAGGAAGAGTAATAGGCTTGTCGATTGTAAAAGTTTGCATTTTTATATAGTTTTAATTTCGTATAAAAAAATATTCGGGAAAAAATAAAATGAAACTCAACTGGTCTGATTTTACGGGCAAAGTTCTCAATATCACTATGAACGAAAATTACGGAGTCGTCTACGGCAAAGAGAACTCCGACCATCCGGCATTTTACGAAATAGTTTTTAAGACAGGAAAACTTGTAGGAGCATACGACGACGGACTTTTGCTCGAAGCAAAAAGAGAAGATAAAACATTCAATATTTTCGTACCATTCAGCTCGATAAAATGCGTCGAAATATTCTGATATTTTTTTTCCTGCTCTATGGCGTAATTAATGCAGCCGATATCGAGATTAAAAGTCTCAAAGTCTATTCTACGGGAGACGAAACTTCTTTTCCTCTAATCGACGCGAAAGCCGAACCGAAGCAGACTGTTACTATAGAATTCGACGTTAATTCGAATTCTCCTCCGAATTTCAATATTGTCTTCCGTTTTTGCGATAAGAACTGGAAGCCATACGAAGACGCATTCTTTTTGAATCAGAGGTACAATACCGAATATTATCTCAATTTTCAGAGACTGCCGCTTCACATCGAAGGGGCGCGATATCATTATACGGGAGCTTTCCCGAATAAGAACGTTACTTTTCCGTTTTCTGGCAAGTGGAAATTCTATATTGTCGATTCCTACGATCCAACGATCGTGTTTGCCGAGGGGAGCTTTTATGTGGTCTATCCGGAAATTAAGCCGATAACGGTTTTGCATAAAGAACGGTTTCAGGGCAACGAACCCGATATTCCCGCGCTCGCCAGAACCATTTCGATTAATACGGAATTCAGAATTCCCGATTCGCTCTACCCGTCGGAAATATTGGGAGTCGAAATAATCGAAAACAGGAAGATCGACTATCCCGTTATAATCGATCCGACGCATACGGACTACGAGCGTTTTTACGAATGGAACGGCAATAACAAATTCAAATTTATTGCAAGAAATATTCGTCCGGGAAACGAATACCGTCAAACGGATTTGAGGGATTATAACATTTATAACGCTAAAGAAGTCTATGCTCAATACGACGGTATAGAGACTTCCGATTTTTTCCATAAAAGGAAAAAGGATTTAAATGGCGGTTCGATACTTACAAATTATAAAAGCGATTACGCGGAGTATCTCTATGTTACTTTCAGAATCCGACCGCCGGAAGATATTCAAGCGCCCGTTTATCTCACAGGAGCGTTCAACAATTGGCGCATTCTCCCCGAATACGAAATGTTTGACGATAACGGACTCCTCTATTTGACTCTGGAGCTCAAACGCGGAATTTACGATTACCAGTACGTAATTGCGTACGACATAACTCAACCCGACTGGTATATTCTAGAAGGAAACTTTTGGGAAACTGTCAACGAATATCATATCTTCATTTATTATAAAAGTCCGGAATACGGATCTTATCACAAAATAATCGGTTATAACAAAATAATTTCGGTGAATTATGAATAAACTAAAAATAGGCGTAATCGGCACGGGACATCTCGGAAGAATTCACGTTAAATTGCTAAAAGAACTTGATAACGTGGAATTGTGCGGAGTTTACGACAAAGATTTTGAAAAATCGAAAAACGTTTCGGAAGAATTCGGCGTAAAGCAATATCAGGATATGGACAAATTGATTAACGATTCGGAAGCGGTGGTAATCGTTGCAACGACCAGCGCTCATTATGAATTGGTAAAAAAAGCTTTCGGATACGGCAAGCACGTTTTTGTTGAAAAACCGATTACCGCTCACATTTCCGAGGCGGAAGAACTGGTGGCTATTTCAGAAGAGAAAAATCTCAAATTGCAGGTGGGCCATATCGAGCGTTTCAATCCCGCGCTCGTCTCGCTCGAAAAATACGAACTCAATCCGATGTTCATTCAGTCCGATCGTCTGGCGCAGTTCAATCCTCGCGGAACCGACGTGGCGGTTATTCTGGATCTGATGATTCACGATATCGACATTATATTAAGTTTGGTTAAAAGCGAAATTAAGGATATTCGCGCAAGCGGTATTTCGGTTGTATCGAATAATATCGACATTGCAAACGCCAGAATCGAATTCGAAAATTTTGCAGTCGCCAATGTTACAGCCAGCAGAATATCTCAAAAGCGGATGCGTAAAATGAGAATGTTCCAGCAGGACACCTATTTCTCGGTCGATTTTATCGAAGGCTCTTCCGAAATTATCCGTTTAATGCCGCAAGGCGTTTTGCCGGAATCGGGCGCTTTCCCGATCGGTCAAATAGGAATCGAAGATAAAAAAAGAACCGTTGTTATAGAACGCCCGGACAGCGTTAATATTAATCCTCTGCAGTACGAACTGAAATTGTTCGCCGAATCCGTATTGAACGATACGGTTCCTCCTGTTACCGGTTACGACGGCTTAAAAGCGCTGCGAGTTGCCGAACAGATTATTCGAAAAATTGAAGAGTCGATTTCAAGAGCAAGATTCAATAATTTATGATACGTAATTGAAAACGGGATGAAATATTTTCTTATTGCAATATCATTATTTTTTTCGACGCTGCAAGCTCAAACGGAAACGCCTCGGGATACTACTACCGGAAAAAAGGGCGGCGAAATTGACGACGTGGTCTACGCTTCCGCGTCGGATTCTCTTATTTTTGACGTCTCTTCGAAAAAGATGTATCTCTTCGGTCAAGCCGATCTTAAATATAAAGACATTGAACTCAACAGCGGTTTGATAAATCTCGATTACAATACGAACGACCTCGAGGCTTTCGGAATCGAAGACACTTCCGATACGGCTAAGGTCAGATGGAAAGAAACGCCCGTCCTCAAAGAAGGATTCGAAGTTTACGAAGGCTCTTCATTGAAATATAATTTCAAAACGCAGCGCGGCTTTATTTCGATGGCAAAAAACAGAGAAAAAGATTCGAGATACGAAGGAGAGAAAGTCAAAAAAGTAGAAAAGAATATCTACTTTATCGAGCATGGAATGTTTACAACCTGCGAGCTCGATACGCCTCACACCTATTTTACCGCAGATCAGATGAAAGTAATACAAAAGGACAGGATAATAGCGCGGTGGATTTTTATGAATATTGCCGGAGTGCCTTTCCCTCTGCCATTGCCATTCGGAATATTTCCGTCGGAAGGCGGCAGAAAATCCGGATTGATAATACCGACGTACGGACAGGACGCCAGGCGCGGTCAATATTTCAATAATTTCGGCTACTTCTGGGCGATCAGCGATTATATGGATTTGTCTTTGACGGGCGATTATTACTCTAAAGGCGGTTACGGACTACACAGCCGTTTTCGATATTCGAAAAGATATTCTTTCGACGGTACCTTCACAGCAGATTTTTCTAAAATAAGCATAGGCGAGTCGACCGACCCGCTTTCGAAAAGGAGCGAAGCCGACGACTGGAATTTATCGTGGACGCACAGTCAGACTATCAATCCGACGACGCAGCTGAACGCAAATTTGCGTTTTTCGTCCTCGTCATATTTGCAAAACAACAGCATTAATTATAACGATATTCTATCGCAGAACATAATATCGAACGCTACGTTTACAAAACGCTGGGACGAATCGGGAACGAGTCTTACGATTAATTATAGCCGCACTCAAAAATTGCAGTCGGGCGACGTCACCGAGTCGCTGCCTTCCTTAAGTTTCACAAAAAATCTTTTCTATCCGCTCAGAGGCGAAAGCTCCGACCCGAGAACTCAAAAATGGTACGAACAAATCGGAGTCTCGTACAATGCGAATCTGTTGAACAGGAGGACTAAAACAGGCGATAAAATTGACAATAGAGCCGGAGCGCAGCACAGGCTTCAAATTAACGCTTCGCCCAAAATCGGATATTTCAATATTTCGCCTTCAATTAACTACAACGAAAAGTGGTATAATAAGAGAATTAAGATTGAAAATGTGAAGATTACTAAATACGACCCGGAAACGGATACCGAATACGAAAAAGACACTTTAATTACGCGAGACATAAACGAATATAATTTCGTAAGAACTTTCGAAATGAGCCTGTCGGCGTCGACAAAATTATACGGCATTTTCCAGCCCGACATGCTGGGAATCGAAGCCTTCAGGCATACGCTCCGACCTGCAATTTCGTACGTCTACCAACCCGATTTTTCCGACGACACATGGGGCTATTACGATTATTACACCGATTCGGAAGGAAAAATTGTTAAATACGATAAATTCCGAAACGAGGTCTACGGCGGCGCGGGCTCGGGCAAAAGACAAGCGATTAATTTCTCGATCGGCAATGTTTTCGAAATGAAAACTCAAAAAGATCCTTCGGATACTTCGGAATCGGGCGGCAATAAAATCCAATTGCTCAACCTCGACGCTTCGGTGGGATATAATTTTGCTTCTGAAGAATATAAACTATCCGATCTGAGACTTTCATACAGAACGCAGATCGGGCAGTATCTTAGTTTTAACGGCTCTTCTGCTTATACTTTTTATGATTACGAAGGCGATACAAAAGTAAACAGATTCCTCGTATCGGCTGGCAAAGGTCTTTTTCGACTGACAAGCTTTAATTTTTCCGTAACCACAAATTTAAGCTCGGATAAATTATACGGTAAAAAAGAGGAAAGTTCAGAGGACAGTCTGAACACGACTCCTGAAAAAGAAAAATTGAAAAAGCCCGTCTATACGATACCGTGGGATCTCAGTTTGAGCTACAGCTACAGCCTTAATAAACTCAATCCATCAGAATCCAATATATACTCGAATTTAAATGCCAATTTATCGTTCAGTCTGACGGAAAACTGGCGGTTCATTGTAAGAGGGAGTTACGATTTCGACCGCAAACAGTTTACCGCTCCTCAAATTTCAATCTACCGCGATTTACACTGTTGGGAATTTAATCTAATCTGGAATCCGATAGGAACCTACCGAGGTTTCCGCTTTGAGCTGAGAATGAAAGCTCCGGAATTCAGGGATATTAAAGTTACCCGCTCACACGGCGTATTTTCCGGCAGAGGTTATTAAAAAAATCCATGCCTTAATATTTTCTTTCCTACGATTTGGATAAATAACAGATTTTTGTATATTTGCAGCTAAGCCTTAATAAATAAGGTAATATTATATTTTTGACATATATAATAAGGTTAGTATTTTCTCTTTATTTAAAAAAGGAGGTTGTTAAATGGAAAAAGAACTATCCGTAGCGGTATACGATAATCTGTTTACCATAAATAATTTATGGATACTGATATCAACGGCGCTCGTCTTTATAATGCATTTGGGGTTTGCATCTTTAGAGGCGGGATTAACGCAGTCCAAAAATACAATTAATATTCTTTTTAAAAATTCAATAATACCCGCAATCGGGCTGCTGACGTACGCGTTTATCGGATTCAATTTAATGTATCCGGGTTCCGATTACGCAGGCGGTTTTCTCGGATTTTCGGGTTTATGGATTCATACCGACGTTTCGGGACTGACAAAAGATTATAACATGGGCTATACATACTGGACTGAATTTTTATTCCAGGGAATGTTCGCCGCTACAGCCGCTACAATTGTATCGGGGGCGGTGGCTGAAAGAATTAAACTCTCGTCTTTTTTAATTTTCTCGACAGTTTTCGTTGCAATTTCATATCCGATAACAGGAATGTGGAAATGGGGCGGAGGCTTTTTAGACCAGCTCGGATTTTACGATTTTGCGGGTTCTACTTTAGTCCATTCCGTCGGAGGATGGGGCGCGCTGACAGGAATTATTTTACTTGGCGCAAGGAAAGGAAAGTATGTAGGAAATAAAATCAATCCGATTCCGGGTCACAGTATGCCTCTGGCTACAATCGGAGTTTTTCTGCTCTGGCTCGGATGGTTCGGTTTTAACGGGGGATCCGTTCTTAGCGCCGATCCGGCGGCGGTTTCTCTTGTGCTGGTTACAACTTCAATTGCCGCTGCGGCAGGGGGAATAGCCGCTGCATTTACATCGTGGCTTTATCTTAAAAAGCCCGACCTGACAATGTTATTAAACGGTATTCTCGCAGGTCTGGTCGGAATAACCGCAGGAGCCGACGTAATGAGTCCTTTCGAAGCTTTGATTGTCGGCGGAATTGCCGGCGTTATCGTGGTATTTTCAGTAATTATATTTGACAGGCTTAAACTTGACGACCCCGTCGGCGCTCTTTCTGTGCATCTTGTCTGCGGAATCTGGGGCACTCTGGCTGTCGGTATATTCGGGCAACTTGCCGGTTTCGACCAACTGATAAATCAATTTATCGGAATTGTTTCGGTTGGAGTTTTTACTCTGGTCTTTACTTATATTCTCTGGCGCTTACTCAAGAAAACAATCGGAATTCGCGTTTCCGAATCGGAAGAATACGAAGGGCTCGATCTGGGCGAACACGGTATGGAAGCTTATCCTGATTTTGAAAAATTAGTATAAAAAGGGAGGAAATATGAAAAAAATCGAAGCAATTATACGTCCCCATAAACTCGACGAAGTTCAGGAAGCCCTAAGCGACGCCGGCTTCCAGGGACTGTCGGTATCCGAAGTGAGAGGTTACGGCAGACAAAAAGGTCACAAAGAAGTCTATAGAGGCACTGAATACAACATTAATTTTGTGCCAAAAGTAAAAATCGAAATGATTTGCACGGACGATCGCCTCGAAAAAGCAGTTGATATTATTATAAAAACTGCTAAAACCGGCGAAGTCGGCGACGGTAAAATTTTCATTTACGACTTAAAGGACGCCATAAGAATACGCACCGGAGAATCGGGCGAAGCGGCTCTTTAATTAAAAAAAGGACTCCGTTTCTAATGAAAAAATTATGCATTTTGAAATTAGGTTCAACCTACGAAACTTTAAAAATCCAATCGGGCGACTTCGAAGACTGGATTGTGTCGGTACTGGATATCTCGCGCGATGAAATTGAAATTGTCGATCCAAGAAACGGAGTCCCGATTGATATCGAAAAATACGGCGCTTTTATTTCCACGGGATCTCATTCGATGTTAAGCGAAGAAGGCGAATATGCCGAATATCTTTCGGGAATAGTTTCCAGAATCCTGGATTCCAACATTCCTTATTTCGGCATCTGTTACGGGCATCAACTCCTGGCAAAAGCGGCGGGATGTCAAATCGGTTTTAATCCGAATGGACTTGAAGCCGGAATAATTGATATTATTACGACGCCTGAAGCTAAGAACGACAAAATTTTCGGTCTTCTGCCAGGGGTTTTTCAAGCCTTCGCTATACATTCGCAAACGATTCTAAAACCGTCGCCCAAAATAACGCGACTGGCTTATAACGAATTTGAAAATCACCATGCCATACGCGTCGGCGAAAACGCATGGGGCGTGCAATTTCATCCCGAATTCACTCCTTATATCATGAGCGAATATCTCAGACAAGAAAATGCTCCCGCAAAACTTTCTCAGATTTATGAAAATAATTCTACCGAAATCTCCTCATTGACGCTAAAATTATTTGTTAAAAACATTATAAAACCTTATAATCTAAGTAAAATATGCTAATAAGCATAAATATTTAACAATTTTTACTTGACATTTTAGGAGAGAAGATTATATTTGCAAATAGAATTTAATAAATAAGGAAAATTTCTTAATTAGTATTAATTACTAATATATAAGGGCATATATAACTAAATTATTAAATCCATCAAGCAATTTATTTCTTATTTCAAACTAAACGAGGAGGGTTTATGAAAAACTCCAAAAAAGTAATCTTATTTCTGTTTGCCTTGCCTGTATTGCTGACGGCGCAAAGTTCAACGCCGACGCTTGAAAGCAATGCCGAGAAGATTGCAGAAGTTCAGACGCATGCCGACTACGTCTGGACTATGGTTGCCGCTTTTCTTGTATTCTTTATGCAGGCCGGTTTTGCGATGGTAGAAGCCGGTTTGACCAGGGCTAAGAATACGGTTAACATTCTTATGAAGAATCTGATGGATTTTTCCGTCGGCTCGTTAATTTTTTGGGCAATCGGATTCGGAATTATGTTCGGAACGACTACAACCGGGTTTTTTGGAACCGACGGATTTTTCCTGTCCGATTTTACAAAAGACGGCGACCCCTGGCTCTTTGCGTTCTGGCTCTTCCAGGTGGTCTTTGCTACTACGGCTGCCACAATAGTTTCGGGAGCCATGGCAGAGAGAACAAAATTTATCGGATATATTGCTTACTCGGCGGTGATTACTGCTATTATCTATCCTGTTTTCGGATCGTGGGCATGGGGAAGTCTTTACCATGGCAGCGGATGGTTAGAAGGGTTGGGTTTTATCGATTTTGCAGGTTCTACAGTAGTTCACTCGGTAGGAGGATGGGCGGCTCTTGCCGGCGCGATTGTACTCGGACCGAGAATCGGTAAATTCGACAGAAACGGAAGGGCAAAGGCAATACCGGGTCATAATATAACTTTGGCGGCGCTGGGCACATTTATATTGTGGTTCGGGTGGTTCGGATTTAATCCCGGCAGCACTACGGCAGCGATTACGGACATTGCTTCGATAGCTGTAAATACAAATCTGGCGGCGGCTGGCGGCGCTGTAGCTGCTATGTTGACTGCGTGGGCTGTTATCAAAAAACCTGAGGCTACTATGGCATTCAACGGAGCGCTTGCAGGATTGGTTGGAATTACTGCCGGTTGCGCTAATGTTAGCGCGCTCAGTTCCGTTATTATTGGTCTTACATCCGGCGTTATAGTAGTGCTCAGCGTTATTTTTGTCGAAAGAACTTTGAAAATTGACGACCCGGTCGGAGCAATTTCCGTTCACGGCGTTTGCGGCGCATGGGGCACCTTAATGGCAGGCGTTCTCGATATAAACGGATTCTCGCTTTCGGTTGTCGGCGTGCAGCTTCTGGGTATAGTATCCGCATTTGTATGGACGTTTACTACCGCATTCATTCTCTTCAAACTGATTCAAAAGACTATCGGATTACGGGTTTCGCCGGAAGAAGAACTCGAAGGTCTCGACGTCGGCGAACACGGTCTTGAATGTTACCCCGAATTTGAAAAAGTATCCAAATAGTATATACAATAACATCATTCAATTACACGGAGGAATAAAATGAAAGCTTTTTATAAAATTTTTGCGATTTTGATTTTATCTTACGGTTTTATTGCCGCACAGGAATTATCCGTCGGCGCCGACGTAGTAAGCCGTTATATATGGAGAGGAGCTGATCTGGGCAATAATAATCCGAGTATACAGCCTACAATAGAACTTTCTTCCGGCGGATTTGCAGCCGGATTCTGGGGAGCTTATCCGATGTCCGATCCGGCAGGATTAAACGAAATTGATTTCTACGCTTCTTATTCATTTTCATTGGGCAAAGCGGGCGATTTGAGTATCGGATTTACCGATTATATGAATCCGAACAGCGGTACGAAAATCGGTAATTTCAATAATTACGACGATGCCGAAGGTCCGGGCGCTCATTTTATCGAGTTAAATGTAGGCTACGGCGGCTCGGAAAGTTTCCCCGTTTCGATCAGCTTCAACTACTTTTTGTACAACGTAGAAAACAATCCTGTTTATGTGGAACTCGGCTATTCGACTTCGGTTAAAGACGTCAGTCTCGACCTGTTTCTCGGCGCCACTCCGGGCGAAGACGCTTTGTATTACGGAACGGACAGCTTTAACATAATATATCTCGGAATTACCGCCGGTAAATCAATAAAAATAAGCGAAAGCTTTGAACTGCCCGTTTTCGGTTCCGTCATTCTCAATCCTGCAACGGAAGACCTGTTTTATGTAATCGGAATCAGTTTATAAAAAATAATAGAGGTAATTATGAAAAAAATAGAAGCCATTATACGTCCGCATAAACTCGACGAAGTTCAGGAAGCTTTGAGCGAAGCCGGATTTGCAGGTTTAACGGTATCCGAAGTAAGAGGCTACGGCAGACAAAAAGGACACAAAGAAGTTTATCGCGGCACTGAATACAACTTAAACTTCGTACCGAAAGTAAAAATCGAATTGATTTGCGTTGACGACCGGGTCGAAACGGCGGTAGAAACTATAATTAAAATTGCCAAAACCGGTCAGGTAGGAGACGGAAAGATATTTATCTACGACGTGAAAGATGCAATCAGAATAAGAACCGGCGAATCGGGCGAAAGTTCGCTTTAATTCCAAAGGCTGCCTTATGCGGGCAGCCTTATTTTTATTAAATCAAACAGATATCTTCTCCGAATTTGAACTTATCGCGCGTCTTTCGCATATCGTCAATATCCAGATCCGCAATTAAAACCTTTTCTTCGTCCTTTGCTTCCGTTATTAAATTTCCCATCGGGTCGTAAACAGACGAGAATCCGTTGTATTTATAAAAAGGATCATTGCCGGTGCGGTTGACTCCGATTACATAAGATTGATTTTCAATTGCCCGGGCTCTCAAAAGAACGCGCCAGTGTTCAATTCTGTCGACAGGCCAATTTGCTATGTCAATCAGGATCTCAGAGCCTTCTTTTCTTAGCAGTCTGTATAACTCGGGAAAACGTAAATCGTAACAGACGCTCAATCCTGTCTTTATTCCGCCGACTTTTGTTACAACCGGGTCTTTTCCCTTAGCGTAGTAATTATTTTCCTTTGAATGGCTGAAGAGATGAATTTTTCTATATACTGCGGCGATTAATCCTTTGCTGAAGTGAACAGCCGAATTGTAATAATTAGAGCCTTCTTTTTCAATTATTCCGCAAATTACGTCAGTCTTCAGTCGATTCGATAAATCCATAAAATATCGAAAAGAAGCGCCGTCTATATCTTCGCCGAAATCTTTTTGATTCATCGTAAAGCCTGTTAATGTCATTTCGGGAAAAACGATTAAATCGAGAGGCAAATTTATACCGGACAAAAGTCTTTCGATTTTATCGATGTTTTTTTCGATGTTTTCCCACTCGGGCGAATACTGAACCAGAGCCGTTTTCATAGATTTTTCCTCCGGGTAAAAAAAATCCCTTTTTTGTCTATTAATTTATAATTTTGTCAAAAAAGAAATCAAATAAAAGAATAAAACCGTATGCTCAATTACATCTGGCTGGCTCTCCTTTCAATCGGAATCGCTTCGGCTGTTATCTACGACTTATCTGATTATCATGAAAACAAATATATGAACGGGAAAAATTTGCCCGCTTATTTTGTCCGAAGCGGGGAAAGCGAAGGCAAAGGCGAGTTGATAATTCCGAAAGACACATATTCGAAATTTTACCGCGCTGAAATTGAAAAAGACATAAAAAATAAAATCGACTATAAACCTGCGAAGGGAAAAAACAATTACAACATTAAAATTACAATCGACGAGGACGATCCGGAACTATGGAAAGAAATAGCCGCCGCCAACGGGGATAAAATTGACATTACCGGAAAACTTGTTTTTAATAATGTCAAAGTGTCCGACACAGCCGAAGTTTATATTCGGCTTGAAGAAGTAAGTTTCTTAAAACTAAAGAACGTTACAAACGCGGCAATCGATTACGCTTCGACCGCGGTTAATATTTCTTTGGGATTGATCGGGATAATGGCTATGTGGCTCGGCTTGATGAAAATAGCGGAAGAAGCCGGTCTAATTCGTAAAATAGCGATATTGATTAAGCCTCTTACAAAATTTCTTTTTCCGGAAGTGCCGCCAGACCATCCCGCAATCGGCTCGATTATTATGAATATATCCGCAAATATGCTGGGATTGGGAAACGCAGCCACTCCGTTCGGTTTGAAAGCGATGGAAGAACTCGACGCTCTCAACGATAAAAAAGGAACCGCTACGAACGCAATGTGTATGTTTCTGGCAATCAACACCGCCGGATTGACATTGATACCTGCTACGGCAATTGCCGTTAGAGCGGCAGCCGGCAGCAATGAACCCGCAATTATTATCGGCACTTCTTTTTTCGGAGCTCTATGCGCCACTATTGCTGGCATTACTACGGCAAAAGTTTTCGAGTACGTATCAAAAGGCAATGCGGATTTAAAATCGTTTATTAAACCGCTCTTCTTCTTTTTGCTTTTGATCGGGATGACGGTAATTCTATTTTTAAACGGACTTTCGCCAGTAGCAATAAAAAATACCGTAACGATTATCTCGACAGCTGCAATCCCGTTGCTAATATTGACGTTTGTCGGCTACGGCATTTTCAAAAAGGTAAAAATTTACGAAGTATTTGTAGAAGGAGCTAAAGAAGGATTTAAAATCGCTGTTAAGATTATTCCGTACCTCGTTGCAATGCTGGTTGCAATCGGAATTTTCCGAGCGGGCGGCGCTCTCGACCTTTTTGTAAAAATTCTTTCGCCGGTGACGGATTTAATCGGTTTTCCGGCCGAGGCTCTGCCGATGGCATTAATGCGTCCTCTTTCGGGAAGCGGCTCGCTCGGCATTATGTCGGAAATTATTACGGTTCACGGCCCCGATTCGTTTATCGGTATTTTGGTCTCGACAATTATGGGAAGCACCGAGACCACATTTTATGTCCTGGCTCTCTATTTCGGCTCCGTAAATATTAAAAGAGCCCGTCACGCGGTTATTGCCGGCATAGCCGCCGATATTGCAGGAATTCTCGGAGCGCTTTTTATAGTAAAACTTTTATTCGGATAAAAAATGGCTAAAAAAGTATTTATAACAAGCAAACTCCCCGGTAAAATCGACAGGTATTTGAGGTCAAAAGGTTTTACGGTTTCGGTTTACACCGGAAAAGAACCTCTATCAAAAAATGAATTGATTAAAAAAGCTTCAAAAGCCGACGGTATTATAACGCTGCTGTCAAATAAAGTCGACCGGGAAGTTTTAGACGAATTGTCAAATTGTAAAGTAATTGCAAATTACGCCGTCGGTTACAATAATATCGATATTCAATACGCAAAAAAGAAAGGGATTGTAGTTACAAATACGCCCGGAGTTTTGAGCGACGCAACCACCGAACTAACAATCGCTTTAATTCTGGCATGCACGCGACGTTTGATCGATGCAGAAAAATTTATGCGCGAAGGCAAATTCAAAGGCTGGATGCCCGACTTGTTTTTGGGAACAGAACTGAAAGGTAAAACCGTAGGGATAGTCGGCGCGGGTGAGATAGGAACGGAAGTAGCCCGGAGAATTAAAGCTTTCAAAACAAAAATTATCTATTTCAACCGATCGAAAAATTCGATTATCGAAAATGAATTGAAAGGGAAAAAAGTTAGTCTCGATTTCCTGATGAAAAATTCGGATATAATTACCGTCCACCTCCCTTTGACGGCAGATACTTATCATATAATCGACCGGGAAAAACTCAAACTGATGAAAAAAAGCGCGATTATCGTAAACGTCGCGCGCGGCGAAGTAATCGATGAAAAGTATTTGATAGAATTATTGAAGAAGAAAAGAATAAAAGCGGCCGGGTTCGACGTCTATGAAAACGAACCCGATATCAATCCGGAATTGACTAAACTAAAAAACGTCGTTCTATTGCCGCATATCGGGAGCGCGACTACGGAAACAAGAGAAGCCATGGCTCTGCTGGCTGCTCGAAATGTTGAAGCGGCGCTGAAAGGCAAAAAGCCGATTACTCCGGTTAATTGATTTGTGGAATGAATCGTAAATAACTATTTTTACTTAAAATAAAAAAAAGTGTGCCTATGAGAATCGGAATACCGAAAGAAAAGCATTATGAAGAAAAGAGGGTAGCTCTGGCTCCGGCAGGAGTCAATACTCTGGTTAAATCCGGTCATACCGTTTTTATCGAAACCGGCGCCGGACTGGATAGTCATTTTACCGACGAAGAATACAGACAGGTGGGCGCAAATATTGTTTATTCCC
Source organism: Melioribacter sp. (assembly GCF_049325435.1). Classification (NCBI taxonomy): domain Bacteria; kingdom Pseudomonadati; phylum Ignavibacteriota; class Ignavibacteria; order Ignavibacteriales; family Melioribacteraceae; genus Melioribacter; species Melioribacter sp. The sequence continues at coordinate 21,074 of NZ_JBMOLD010000013.1, forward strand.
CCGAAGAAGTTTATCAACGCTCCGATATGATTGTAAAGATTGCGCCTTTGACTGACGACGAAGCCGATTTGTTAAAAGACGAACAAATAATTTTTTCATTCTTGTATCTGGCGGTTAATAAAAAGAGCATTATCGAAAAACTGCTGAAAAAGAAAATAGTTGCAATAGCTTACGAATTAATCGAAAAGGGAGATCACCTGCCGGTGCTTCAATCGATGAGCGAAATAGCGGGACAGCTGGCAGTTCAAGCCGGCGAGCGATATCTCGGCAGCGACCATCCGATTGGAAGGGGAATATTATTGGGAGGCATTCCCGGAGTGGCTCCGGCGGCGGTAGTTATTTTAGGCGCCGGCGTTGTCGGATTTAACGCCGCCAGAACTGCATACTCGAGAGGCGCTCATGTTATAGTTCTCGACAAAGATTTGAGAAGGCTTCAAAGAATTAACGACCTGATTTCCAAAAGCATTACCACCGTCGCTGCCAATGAATATACAATTGCAAGAGGTGTTAAATTTGCCGATCTGCTCATCGGCGCCGTCCAGATGAAAGCCGAAAAAACTCCGCATTTGATTTCGGAAGAGATGGTAAAAACGATGAAAAAAGGTTCCGTAATCGTGGACGTATCGATCGATCAGGGCGGCTGTGTCGAAACCAGTCGACCGACTTCAATCTCCGACCCTATTTACGTAATGCACGATGTAATTCATTATTGCGTGCCTAATATGCCCGCTTTTGTTTCGAGATCGGCTTCGTACGGTCTTACGAATGCGGCAATCGAATATATACTCGAAATTGCCGACAACGGACTTTCGAGAGCTTTATTGAGCGATACCGGGCTTTCAAAAGGAGTTTGCACTTTTAACGGCTTTTGTTCGAATGAAAACATTGCGGACGTTTACGGACTCGAATTCAGAAGATTACACATTTTCCCAACTAATTAAATTGGGTGTCTTATGACATTAGAACAAACAAGCATAAATAAAACTTCCGGCGCTCCGTGGATCAGTAAATACACTTCAAAGCTTGTAAGCGCCGACGAAGCCGTCAAGGTGATCAAGAGCGGAGATAAGATTATTATTCAGCCGGGATGCGCGGCGCCTTTGAACTTAATTAATGCAATGGTTAAAAGAAAAGATGAATTGTTCGGCGTTGAAATTTATCATATTCTCGTTGTAGGAAATCTGCCTTATACTGAACCGGGAATGGAAAAACATTTCAAGCACAAAGCCTTTTTTATCGGTCATAATACAAGAAGAGCCGTAAACGAAGGACGCGCGGAATTTATTCCTATTTTTCTTTCCGAAGTAACGCTTCTTTTCAAGAGGGGAGTATTGCAGGCGGACGTGGCTATGATTCACGTTTCTCCGCCCGACGAACACGGTTTTTGCAGTTATGGTATCGATGTCGGCAATATTAAAACTCCCGCCGAAAAAGCTAAAATTGTTATTGCCCAGGTTAACAAACAAATGCCGAGAGGTTTGGGCAACAGTTTTATTCACATCAATAAAATCGATTATATCGTTGAAGTCGACGAGCCGTTGCAGGAACTGCCTCAGGTAGACCCGAACGCTTCTAAGGAAGAACTCGAAATTTACGATAAAATTGGCCGCAACGTTGCGAGCCTTATTGAGGACGGCTCGACTATTCAAATGGGGATCGGTTCGATTCCCGACGCTGTGCTCAGATACCTGCACGAAAAAAATGATTTGGGCGTTCACACGGAAATGTTTTCCGACGGACTTATAGAACTGATTGAAGAAGGAGTGGTAAACGGAGAAAAGAAAACTCTTCATCCCGGAAAAATTATTGCGGGATTTGTTCTCGGTACGAAAAAGTCGTATCGTTTTATCGATAACAATCCGATTTTCGAATTTCATCCGCAGGAATACGTAAACGACCCGTTTTTAATAGCCAAGAACAATAAAATGGTGGCAATCAATTCGGCAATCGAAATTGACCTTACGGGACAGATATGCGCCGACAGTATCGGGACAAAATTATACAGCGGTATTGGCGGACAGGTCGATTTTGTGCGAGGAGCAGCCAGGTCAGAAGGCGGTAAACCGATTATTGCGCTTCCGGCAGCGACGTCAAATATGAAGTTTTCTAAAATTGTGCCGACCCTTAAAGAAGGAGCCGGAGTTGTAACCTCGCGTGGCGACGTCCATTATGTGGTTACCGAATACGGAATTGCCGACCTCTTCGGTAAAACAATTCAGGAAAGGGCTCGCGCGTTAATTGAAATTGCTCATCCCGCTTTTAGGGACGAATTAACAGAATTTGCCAAAAAAACTTATCACATATGATTGCTGTTATCGGCGACATTCACGGCTGTTTCTTTACACTGAAAGCGCTGTACGAAAAAATTACAGAAAAATATCCGGGTATTGAAATTTATACCGTCGGCGATCTGGTTGACAGAGGCAATTTCAGTTACGACGTAATTAAATACGTTATTAAAAACAACATTAAAATTACTCCCGGTAATCACGACTACATGTTCTATCATTTCTTCAAAGATCCTTCGAGCGTATTTGCACGCTCGTGGTTTTTTAACGGCAACGAACCGACGCTTCTTTCTTATGAAGACCATCAGAAAGAAATGTTCGAACATATCGATTTTATAAAACAAGCGCCCCTCTATTATAATCTGGACGACTGTTTTATATCGCATGCCGGCATTTCGAGTAATTACGAAAAATATCTGCCGGAAAATTTCAGAGATAATCTCGAACTTCTGGCGCCGTTTATCAAAGCCGATATAAATACCGATAGGGGAGTAATGTGGACGCGCGATCCTCTCCTTAATTTGGGCAAACTCCAAATAGTCGGTCATACCAAACAACCGGACGTAACTTTTGTTGAAGATTCTAATGCGGTTTATATCGATACGGGCGCTTGCGTAGGAAACAAATTGAGCGCAGTTATTGTCGAAAAAAGTAACATTATCGATACTCTCGATGTTAAAACGGAATTGAAGGATATTATTTAGGGATTAGGTATTTGGATTGGGGAATAGGGGATTGATTGACTGTTGGAGGAAAATTGCCGGAAAAATTATTTAGCAGACGGATTGTAAAGTCAAAAAAAATTGCTAAATTTTGAACGAAAAAAAGGGGAGGTATATAGGTTATTATTCTACTATTCTCGTAACTAATATGCAGGTTGAATATCTATTCCGGTAAAAAAAATATTCTGATTCGGGTAATAATCTTTATAGCCTTAAGCGGACTTGTTTCAACGGGATTCAAAATAGCCTCCCCGAAAGGCAATCAGACCAATCCGTATAGTACGTCAAATATTTTAAATTATGGGCATTCCGGATTAAAATTCCTTTCAATACCCGATTCCACCGAAAAAGGCGAAGAAGAACTGAGACGCGACACCTCCGTCGTCGAATTGTCCCGTAAGGATTCTCTGATTCTTAAAGCAAGGCAGGATTCGATCCGTCGAATTGATTCGCTCGCCGCAGATTCGACTGCGCGTATTAAATATTTCAGCGCCAAAAGAGACGATTATTACGTTGTTCCGTTCAGACCTAAAAGGAGGTATCCTTTATTTATAGAACCGTCGTCTTCCGTAGTTAAGAGGGTAGTGGAACTCGATTCCACCGGATCCAAAGTTATTATCAAAGAATTAATTGGAAATTATGAATACAGAATTTTACTCGAAATGTCGCTCGAGGATTACATAAATCTGCGGCTTGCCTCAATAACAAAAGACGAATGGGAAAAGCTGGCCTACAAGTACGAACTAAAAGATCAGAATAAAGATTTGAGTCAGCTTATAACCGACATTACCAATATCGAAATTCCGCTGCCGAGCAAATCGCTGTTCAGCATTTTCGGGCCCCCTAAAATAAACATTAAAATAGCCGGGGCGGTTGATATTCACGGCGCATGGCGCAACGAAACAACCGAAGGAATTACTACTTCGGCTCTGGGTAATACGCGAAACGAACCCGATTTCAGACAGCAGGTGCAAATAAATCTCAGCGGAACAATCGGAGACAAATTAAATATTGCTGCCGACTGGAACACGGAACGTACGTTTCAATACGAAAACCAACTGAAATTAAAATACACAGGTTACGAAGACGAAATAATTCAGAGTATCGAAGCGGGAAACGTATCGCTTCAAACTTCGCCGTTGATTGGCGGAAGCGAAGCACTTTTCGGTATCAAGGCTAATTTTCAATTGGGACCCTTGAAACTAACCGCTCTGGCTTCGCAGAAGAAAGGCGAAACTCAGGAAGTATCTGTCAGCGGCGGTTCGAAGTCGCAAGAATTCCAAATTCATGCTTACGATTATTCGCCTAATCACTTCTTTGTTCACGAAATTTATACCGACCCGAATTTAAAAGTCTTTAATCGTTATTTCAGTAAATTTATTCCCGAGGTAATCGATTCTCTCAGAATAAAAGAAATCGAAGTCTGGAAAACTTACACCGGTTTGTATAATCCGAACGAAAGAAAAGGACATGCTTTTATTGACTTGCGTCCGAGAAAAGCTAACGAGAAGTATGACGACTTGAGAAATACCCAAGAACAGACAATCAGCGGCGTGCAGGAAATAGGCGTCCGCTGGATAAAATTACAGGAAAATGTCGACTACGAAGTTCATCCTGAAACGGGCTTTATTAGTTTCAAAACTCAAATACAACAACAGGAAGCAGTGGCGGTAGCTTTCCGAAGAGAAGGTCCTTCCGCTTCTCCGAACGACGATATCTATTACGGCGAATTTCTTAAAGACGTAGCCGCCGATAGTTCGGCAAATATTGTGTTGCTCTTAGTCAAACCCCCTAACCTTCAGCCTCAATTTAAAAAAGCCTGGAAACTTCAACTAAAAAATATTTACGCTATCGGCGGAAGAGAAATTAACAAGGAAGGTTTCAAACTCGATATAAAATATCAGTTCGAAGGAGGAGAGGCTCAGAGCGATTACAACGGAATTAAATTAATACAGGCGTTCGGATTCGATAAAACCGACGAAAGCGGAACCGGAGGACCGGACGGAGCATTTGATTTTATTCCGAGTAAAACAATTATAAAATCGACCGGCGAAATAATCTTTCCTGTTCTCGAACCGTTCGGGGAAGATTTACCGTCGGATTTGCCTTCGGAGTTGCGTTACGACGCAGTCTACGATACTACCGTCAATTTTGCCCGACAGGACAGAGCCAAAGATAAATTTTTGATTACGGGCGAATATACCGCTTCGGTAACTTCTTCATACAACATCGGTTTTAATGTTGTCGAAAATTCGGTAAAAGTACTTTTGAACGGCAATGCGCTTACCGAAGGAGTCGATTATACGGTCGATTATAATATCGGGCAGGTAATCATCAGAAAACCGGAAGCTCTTGTGCCGGGAGCCGACTTGAAAATTACATATGAGCAAAACGATTTGTTTCAGATGGCGTCTAAAACGCTCGTCGGTTTGAGAGGCTTGTACGAAATCGACCGCAATACTACGCTCGGATTTTCTTTCCTCAATTTGAATCAACAAACTCTGAGCGACAAAGTGAGAATCGGAGAGGAGCCGTTGAACAACTCGATATTCGGACTCGATTTCAAAACAAGCCTCGACATGCCGTTCCTCACAAAAGCAATCGACTACGTTATACCTACAAGCACGATGTCCAAACTTATCTTAAATGCGGAATATGCTTATATGAGTCCCGACCCGAATACTAAAAAAAGCGCTATTACGAGCGACGAAGGAAAAAGTATCGCATACATCGACGACTTCGAAGGCGCTAAGAGAATTATTCCGCTCGGAATGCAGTACGGAGCCTGGAAAGATATAAGCGTACCGAACGGACTTCCCTTTATCGATGCATTGCCCGAAATGGAAAGAATGAATCATAAGGCTAAAGCTTACTGGTTCAACAGAACGCCTTCCGATGTGACCATATACGATTTGTACGCAGGAAGAAAAAATGCGGCACCGGATCAAAGTCTTATTACTGCGCTCGATTTTGTTTACATCCCCGATAAACCCGGATTTTACAACTGGAATCCCGACTTAAGCGATAAAAAGAAAAATTGGGCGGGTATGATGAAACTCTTGTCGACTACGGCTAACAATTTAATTGAAGAGAACATAGAATTTATCGAATTCTGGGTGAAGGTTGAAGACGCTCCGCCGGATTTGAAATTGAACATCGATTTGGGGCAGATAAGCGAAGATATTATTCCAAACGGAAAATTGGACACGGAGGATAAAAATTTCAACGATTTAATTGACGAAGGAGAAGACACGGGTATCGACGGCTGGATCGACGAGCAGGAGCCGAATTACGACCCTGTATCAAATCCGGATCCCAGCAACGATAACTATTTCTTCCAATTGACGCAGAATCCGGATTATACGCAAATTAACGGCACGCAGGGCAATGCGGTTTCGATTGATATCGGAAGACTGCCAGATTCGGAAGATTTAAACCATAATTTTACATTGGATCGCGTTAACAGCTATTTTCGATATGAAGTGCCGATCGATACAAACAGATCCAATCCGTTTATTCAGGGAGGCGGGGATAACGCCGGATGGTATCTTTTCAGAATCCCGTTAAAAGATTACGTGGAGAAATACGGCGACCCGAGTTTTTCCGTTGTCGAAACTATCAGATTCTGGGTCTCGGGCACAGACAGACCTGTCCATTTACGATTTGCCGAAATGAATCTCGTGGGCAATCAATGGCAAAAAGTTCTGGAACCGCCGCGCGTAACTAACGACGACACCGTATTGACCGTTTCGGTAGTTAACGTAGAAGACAATCCAGAATATCATTCGCCTCCGGGAGTTCAACGCGAAAGGGACAGAAGTCAACCTGACTACGATATTTATAAAAACGAACAGTCGCTGGAACTTTTGATAAAGAATCTTGAAGATGGCGATAAACGAGAAGTCGTAAAATATCTCTATAAACCGCTCGATTTGTTTAATTACAAACAAATGAAATTGTTTGTCCACGCAGACGAAAACGATATGCCGGGCAGCGTTACGTATTACGAAAGTCCCGATAATTATTCCTCCGAAGTCTATATCCGTTTCGGGTCGGACTCGTTGAACTTCTACGAGTACCGTCAACCGCTCAAAAGCGATAATAAGAATAGAAACTGGAACGAGGTAAAAATAATTTTCTCCGAATTGACAGCCATTAAACAAAGACGCGACAGTTCGAATATTAATACAATTTACAGAGTTCCCGTCGAAGGGGAAGAGGGACATACATACGGAATTCGGGGCAATCCCACACTTACGAGAATTTCTTTCTTTACGATTGGTATAATCAATCCGGCCGACAAAGGAACGCCCGGCGAAAAGATTTCCGGAAGCGTATGGATAAACGAATTGAGAGTGCTCGAAGCCGACGACACTCCGGGATGGGCTTACAGTCTTTCGGGCTCTTTCGGTCTGGCTGACGTTATGAGAGTAAGCTTCAACGCCAGTCAAACCAATCCGTATTTTCACAGATTGACCGATCGTTTCGGATCGCGCAACGAAGCCATATCATGGGGCGTTTCTGTCGATCTGGACTTGTTAAAACTTATTCCTCTTAATCTGGCCGGAAGCAATTTCAGGATTGTTTATTCTCGTAATGAAAGAAGGCAAAATCCGCTGTTCAAACCAGGTACGGATATAAAAGTATCCGAAGCTCAAACGCAGCTAAGACAGGCTCTTACCGAACAGAACTGGGATTCGCAGGCAATCGAAGATTCCATTAGCGAATTTATTAATTCGACAAGAACCTACAGTCTCTCGGAATCGTGGGCGTTATCGAATGTCAGATTCAAAGTGCCGACGGATCTCTGGTATATTCGCGATTTAATCAATAATCTTACATTTAGTTTTAATTACAACAGGACGACAAATACGTCTCCGACGATTTTGACCAGCAGCAGTTGGCAGTGGAACGGAAGTATCGCATATTCGGTAAATCTGAGCAGAGAACTTTTCTTCAGACCCGCAGATATTCCGATAATCGGGAGCATATTCGATTTGTTGACGGATTATAAAGAGATGAAAGTCTATTTTGCGCCGCAGACAATCAGCGCCGGTATTAATACTTCGCGAAAAAGGAACTATTCCGTCAACAGAACGCTTGCAAACAAACCGAATATTCAACGCGACTTTACGGCTTCGCGCAACGCGGGATTTACCTGGGCAATTACGGAAGGCGGACTGCTCAATTTGAGTATGGCTTACAGTTTCGACGTTCAGTCTTCATTGGCTTATCTCCTTTTGAAAGACAGTTTATATGAACGTTCCGAAAGCGAAATATGGAGAGATATTTTTAACGGAGAATATTTCGGAAGAGATTTCAATTACAGGCAGAGTTTCGATATCAGAACTAATCCCAAGATACCGACTTTCTGGGATTTGAACAGATATGTCAATGTAAACGCATCTTACGGCGTAACGTATAATTGGGTTTATAATTTCAATCAGGAAGAATTGGGACGTTCGGCTGGTTATTCGAACAGAATTTCGGCGGGAATGACTGTAAGATTAAAATCGATTTTTGCCCCTCTGTTCCAGGAAAGCAGTCCTTCGCAATCGCAGACACAAAGAAGTCAACCTACTCGAGGAGACGGCAGAGGACGCGGAGCCAGAAGGACAGATCAACAGCGCGGAGTCGACGTCGACAGACAAATAGCGCAGGATAACGCACTAAAAGATTCTGCCGCTGTGAAAGACTCTTTGATTTCCGATTTAATGAACGAAGCTGAGTTAAGCGAAGGTCCCGGAACCGTTACAGTTATACTTGAATATTTGAAACTGGGAATTAAATGGCTTCTGATCGATTACGATCAAATCTCATTTAATTTTTCGCAATCGAGCAGTTATACCGGCGGAGGTCTAAAGGGCGAAGGCACCGGATTCAACAATTTCTGGGGTTTCAAACAATCGCCTGCCAACGGTCCGTCTCGTTTATTCATGCTCGGATTTTCGAATGACGTCGGTCAGCGCTCGCCGTTCGGAAATTTGACGGACAATTACACGCATAAAAACGATATCGATATGCGAACTTCGCGCCCTCTTTGGGAAGGAGCTCAACTCGATATAAGCTGGAAAGTGGGCTGGGGCATCAATAAATCGATAAACTTCAAAACCGACGAAAACGGATTGGCGTACGCCGAGGTTTATAACACAACGGGAACGTTAAACCGGTCGTTCTTGTTTTTCCCGTTCGGTTTTGGAAACGGAATTTCAAAAGTCCACGAACTCTATAATAAAAATTCTGAAAATCCAACCCAGAGTTTGTCGGATGCATTTGTAAGGGGATTCGAGACGACTTCGATATTGGGGAAAATACCGGTTCTCTCCAAGTTATTCAAATACGTACCTCGTCCGAATTGGAGTTTCTCGTGGACGGGACTTGAAAAATACGAGTTGTTGTCGTTTGCAAAAAGAATAACAATCAATCACGCTTATTCTTCGAATTACAGCGAAGGGTGGTTGATCAATCCCGACGGCATTCAGGAAATTCAAACGCAGAAAGTCGATTATTCTTTTACGCCGCTCTTGGGAATTACATTCCAATTTGATAACTTATGGGGCGGTTCGTTACAGAGCACAATTAGATATACAACACGAAATTCGTATTCTCTCGGTTCTTCCACAAGAAATATTACGGAATCGTTATCGCGCGATATAAACGTATCTTTGAGTTATTCGAAGAGCGGTTTCGACTTGCCTTTGTTTGGAATTTCGCTAAAGAACGACCTGGAAATCTCGATATCATATACTAACGGTAAGAACTCAACGGTAGTTTATAATATGGATAGTTTCAAAGAGGAAGGCACGCCGCAGGACGGTAAAATAAATACCGTCCTGGAACCGAAGATTAAATATGTTATGAGTTCCAGAGTCACATTGTCTATATTCTACAGAAGGTCGACGATCGAACCGCAGGGAGCTTCGCGCGTGCCCCCGACTACTACTAACGAAGCCGGCGTGGACGTAAGAATTGCCATTCAATAATCAAGAGGATTTGAAATGAGACCGAGTCGAATTTTATGGATCGACGACGAAATAGAACTTTTAAGATCGCACATTATTTTTCTTAATGAAAAAGGCTATGAAGTAGACACTGCGACAAACGGAAACGACGCAATCAATCAGGTTAAATCTAAAAACTACGACCTGATTTTCCTCGACGAGATGATGCCGGGAATGGGCGGACTCGAAACGCTTGCCGGAATAAAAGAGATCAATCCGAATATTCCCGTCGTTATGGTTACGAAAAGCGAGGAAGAATCTCTTATGAACGAAGCCATCGGAAGCAAAATATCGGATTATTTAATCAAGCCGGTTGTGCCTTCGCAAGTTCTAATGGTTTGCAAAAAAATGCTCGAAAAGAAAAAAATATCTGGTCAATTCGTAGCCAAAGATTATCTGGAAGATTTCAATTCGATTACTCGCATTTTGATGAACGAACCGAATTACGACGATTGGATCGAAATTAACAATAAACTTATTTATTGGGATATGGAATTGGACGTTCATCCTGAAATCGATCTGCGTCAGACATTAAACGAACAAAAGAAAGAATGCAATCAGATCTTTTCCAAATACATAGAAAAAAATTACAGGCATTGGCTGGAAGATGAGGGAAGCGGACCCGTTTTAACAAATAACATCCTTGAAAAATATCTTCTGCCTCATCTCGATAACGAAAGCAATCCGGTATTTCTGTTTGTAATCGACTGCCTGAGGATGGACCAGTGGCTTGTAATGGAAAAACATTTAACTGATTATTTCAGCATCAAAAAAGATTACTATTTATCGATTTTGCCTACCGCCACGCCGTACGCGCGTAATTCCTTATTCGCGGGGTTATTTCCTTCGGAAATAGAAAAATTTTATCCCCAGCTCTGGACGTCGGGCAACGACGACGAAAGAAGCATGAATAAATATGAAAAAGAATTGCTCGAGAGGCTGCTCGACAGGAAAAGAATAAAACTTAAAAACGATTTGCAGTATATTAAAATTATCGACCCTGAAGTCGGAAGAACATTCGAACAAAACGTCCTCTCATATAAAAACACGCATTTAACGGCTGTGGTAGTAAACTTTCTCGACATGATTGCCCACGGCAGGTCGGATTCTCAAATATTAAAAGAAATTGCGCCCGACGAATCCGCATACAGGTCCTTAACGGAAAGCTGGTTTAAGTATTCTTATCTGTTCAACGCATTGAAAGCTATTTCGAGCATTCCGAAAGTAAAAGTAATCATTACAACCGACCACGGCAGCATAAGAACAATGCGCGGAGCAAAAGTTCTGGGCGACAGGGAAGCTTCTACGAATTTAAGATTCAAATTCGGCAGAAATCTGAAAGTGGACGACAAACACGCCGTCTATATTAAAAATCCTTCCGACTATCGACTGCCCAAACGGGGAGTGACTATCAGTTATATCATTGCCAAAGAAGATTACTACTTTGTTTACCCGACAGAATATCATAAATATCTGAGTTATTATAAAGACAGCTTTCAGCACGGAGGCATCTCGATGGAAGAAATGATTTTGCCCCTCGTAACTTTAGAGAACAAATGAAATGAAACTTCCGTATGAAAAAATAGTCGACTCCGAAACGGAAACGTGCGCGGTTGCGAAAGAATTTATCGAATTCCTCGCGCCAGGTTCGATCGTGGCGTTAAAAGGCAATCTGGGCGCGGGTAAGACATTTTTCGTAAATTGTATTTGTAATCATTTAGGGATAGATAGAACTTCGAGCCCGAGTTTTTCTCTGGTAAATATTTATGAAGGCAAACATCGCGTCTATCATTTTGATTTTTACAGAATTAAAAAGTTGGAAGAACTTTACGATATCGGTTTCGAAGACTATTTGAACGACGGCAATGCGATTGTCTTTATTGAATGGGCAGACCTTTGGAGCGAAATATTTCCTGAAAATTATCTTGTTGTTGAATTAGATTACATTGCAGAAAAAGAAAACGGCAAAAGGATAATCAAAATCTACAAAAATGAAAAATAGCAATCCGATATTGTCAATCGAAACTTCAGGCGAGGTTTGCAGCGTTGCTTTTTATAAAAATGAAAACGACCTGTTCGAGTTAAACTTTGTACGAAAAAATATTCATTCGGAAAAGATATTCGATATGATTGAATTCGGAAGGTCGAACTTTGGAATTCAAATTTCGGATATCGATTCTGTGGCGGTTTCTATCGGACCGGGTTCCTTTACCGGACTCAGAATCGGAATGACCGTTGCCAAGTCGATTGCGATGGGATTGAATAAACCGATAATTCCCGTTCCCACTTTCGATGCGGCGGCATTACATTTAATTATGGAGTTGCCGCAAAATACAAAATTCGGCATTCTCAAAAAGGCCAGCATAAACGATTTTTATTACGCAAAATATTTGTCTGGCGTAAAATCCTATACTATTGTAGATGAGTTGCAATTGATATTAAAAGAAGAGGTTGAAAAAAAGGCGGCGGATGCGGATATTGTATACGCCGATAATTATAATTTACCGGAAACGCGAAAAATAACGGCTCCGACTGCATTGCATATTGCCGTTTGGGCGAGTGAATTCGGGGAAAAAGTTACGGATTATGATTACCTCGAACCTTTTTATTTAAAAAAATTTATAGCCAGGGTAAAAAATGAAAAGAACGATTAATCTATTCGTCTTACTTTTGTTAGCGACAGGAATTTCTAAAGCGCAGGAAAAAGCTCCAAAAATATTTTCTCCCGAACCGGAATATGACTTCGGCGAAATAGTCGAAGGCGAAACGGTGAATCATGAATTTGTAATAATGAATAAAGGCGAAGGAAAACTTGTAATTGAAAGAGTGCGCGCTTCATGCGGATGCACTGCGGCAATGCCGTCCAAAAAAGAACTTGAGCCCGGAGAGAGCGCTAAGATAAGAGTGAAATTCGATTCGAAAGGGAGATACGGACAGCAATTCAAACATGTATATGTTTTTTCCAACGACCCCGAAAATTCCTACCTCAAACTTACATTTCGCGCTAATGTAGTGGCTAAATTGTCGAATCAAAATCCGGAAACGGCTCCGAATATCGAACTTGAAAAGAATAAAATTGATTTCGGTGAAATTGAAGAAGGCGCCGTAAAAGAAGCTGCAATAAAGATAAAGAATTCCGGCAAATCGAAGCTCGAAATTAGAGATATTAAAAGCGCTTGCGGTTGTACTGCGGCTTTAATGTCGAGTACGGTTATCGAGCCCGGTAAAGAGACCGAACTGAAGGTTAAACTCGATACCAAGGGAAGAGAAGGGGATTTGGTAAGAACAATTACTATATTCAGTAACGACCCCGACAACCCGAAACAAGTAATAACTGTTTCCGCCAACATAATTAGGAAAAAATAATGCCCTGGTTCAGAAGAAAAAAAGAAAACATATCGCCCGAGAGTAAAAAGACCGATATTCCCGACGGACAATGGTCGAAGTGCGACGACTGCGGCGAAATAATACATAACAGGCAATTGGAATCGAATCTGTGGGTCTGTCCCAAATGCAACTATCATTTCAGAATCGGCAGCGACCAATACATTGCGATAATTTTCGATAAGGGCACGTTCAAGGAATACGACAAGAAGATGAAATCCGGCGATCCCCTCCGTTTCGAAGACACAAAGAAATATACCGACAGAATTAACGATACGATTAAGAAGACAGGACTTTACGACGCGGTAAGAACCGGTACGGGCAAGATAAACGGAAAGAAATCCGCAATGGCGGTAATGGATTTTCGTTTTATCGGCGGAAGTATGGGTTCGGTGGTGGGCGAAAAGATTGCGCGTATAACGGACGTGGCTTATCAAAATAAAATTCCTCTCATAATCATCAGTCAAAGCGGCGGAGCCAGAATGATGGAAGGCGCTTTCTCTTTAATGCAGATGGCAAAAACGAGCGCCCGTCTGGCAAGATTGGCCGAAGCGGGAATTCCATACATCTCCGTATTAACGGACCCCACTACCGGCGGAGTTACAGCAAGTTTTGCAATGCTGGGCGACGTTATCATTGCAGAGCCGAAAGCGTTGATCGGGTTTGCCGGACCAAGAGTAATTAAACAAACAATTGGAAAAGATTTGCCTGAAGGTTTTCAACGTTCCGAATTTCTTTTGGAAAACGGTTTTCTCGATTTCATCGTAAACAGGAAAGAACTCAAAGACAAACTGAGCTTGATGATCGATTATTTGACCTGATTATTTACGGAACTTGTGAAGTAATTTTTTAATTATCTCGAGAGTATAATCGATTTCTTCGGGAGTATTTTGTGTGCCGAACGAAAATCTGATCGTGCCGGCCGCATCTTCATATTTCAATCCTGCGTTCAGCAAAACATGTGAAGGTTTGAGTGTACCGGAAGTACAGGCAGCGCCGCTGGAAACTGCCACTCCGTTAATATCAAGAAACATAAGCACAGCCTCGATATCGTTATTGTAATATTCCGACAATAAAGTAACGCTTACTATATAAGGGAAATAAAGCGGTTCGCCGTTTATAATAAAACTTTTGTCATTCAAGGAATTCAAACCGTCGAGAAATCGTTTTTGCAATGATTTTACATATTCATAATTGCTTTGCATTTCATCGGAAGCAATTTTTACAGCCTCTGCAAAACCAACTATCGCCGGGACATTTTCCGTACCGCCTCTGCGGTTCCTTTCCTGAGCGCCTCCGAATATCAAGGGCGATATCGGAGTCCCGGATTTAACAAAAGCAAAACCGACTCCTTTCGGACCTCTTATTTTATGTGCCGATGCAGTGAAAGCGTCAACTCCCAGCTCTTTTACGTCCGTTTTTATTTTCCCGAAGCTCTGTACTCCGTCTGTATGCAAAAAAATATTTTCGGGTTTTTGCGAGGATAATTCTTCAATATTATTTATGATTCCCGTTTCGTTATTAACATGAATTATCGAAATTAAAGACGTGTCGTCATCGATTAAACCTGTTATGTTTCCGACAGGAACAGATGTATTCTTGTCAATTGTCGATTTACGGACTGTAAAACCTTCCGTTGATAATTTGTCGCAGGTCTCAAGCACCGAATGATGTTCGGATAAAGATGTAATTATGCTTTTTCTGCCGGATTCGATGAATTCAGTTTTGCTAATTCCAGAGAGCGCAAAATTATTGGCTTCGGTGCCGGAACTTGTAAAATAAATTTCGCCCGGTTTGCAATTGATAAATTCTGCAATAACTTCGCGGGCTTCTTCAATCGCAACGCGAGCTTTTCTGCCGTATGAATGAATCGAGGAAGGATTTCCGAAATATTCATTCAAATACGGCAGCATTTTTTCGACCACTCGCGGGTCTACGGGTGTGGTTGCCGCATTGTCCAGATATATATTTTTCACACAGTCGCCTTAAATTATCTTAAACTTACATCGCCGTAATGAATTTTTTCGACCTTGTCGGCGGTTTTCAGGATTAAATATCCGTCGTCGTCAATATCGTCAAAAACTCCAATAAGAGTTTGCTTATCCTGAATTATCTTAACTTTTTCGCCTATCATCTTGCAGCGTTCGCGCCAATCGTTCAGAATTTTATCCGGCTTTTCCAAGGCTGTATCGAGCAGGTATTCGAACAGATTCAAAAACTCGCTTAATAGTCGTTCACGGCTCACTATCGATTTGAATTCTTTCCTGATAGAGGTGGGTTGAATTTCGAATTTGCCCGGAAAATTCGGCTGATTAACATTAATTCCGACGCCCACTACGAGTTTTTCGATTTTTTTCCCTTTGGATGTCGATTCAAGCAGTATTCCTGCAATTTTCTTCTTATTTACCAAAACGTCGTTAGGCCATTTCAGTTCTACGTTTAATTGGTATAAATTTTCCAGCGCCTGAGCAACCGCGAGAGAAGAAAGCAAATTTATGAGATTAATTTTTTTCTCGGGATAATTCTGTTTGAGTAATATAGAAAAAGTTAGATTTTGTCCCGAATTGCTAATCCATTCCCGATTTTTTCTGCCTTTGCCGTGCGTTTGGTATTCAGCCAGTAAGACGGCTCCGTGCTGATTGAAATCCTTGGATTTAAGAAGAAGGTCGTTTGTCGACTCAACCTCGTCGCAATAGACAAAATTTCGTCCTATAATTTCAGTGTCGAGCTTAATATCGAATTCTTCAATATTAAACACTTTTTTACCTCCGTAATTTCTTATGAATTTTTGTCCGTCAACTTTGTCATAATTAAAGAATAAATATAATTATGACAGAGATGTGTCATAATTGCAGAAATTTTCAAAATCAACAAATCGTGCCTTAACTCATTTATTTACAATAAGTTATAGAGAATTTACTGCATTGGCACGCATGTTGTTTTATATATAGGCGAAAACATGTAAAACCAAAAAAAGGAGGTGATGGCTATGACACTCGTAAAATTTGAACCCTTAAAAGAACTCGAAACCTTACATGACAGAATCCAGAGATATTTCGAAGATTTCACCAACTTTGGTTTTACATTCGCCGACAATTTCAATCCTCGCATCGACATTTCCGAGGATAACGATTCGATCAATGTAGTTGCCGAAATTCCCGGCGTAAAAAAAGAAAATGTAAAAATTACACTGCAAGATAACATTTTAACCATAGAAGGCGAAAAGAAAAAAGAAGAAGAAAAGAAAGAAAAGAATTATTATCGCTCCGAGCGTGTTTTCGGCAGCTTCAAGAGGTCGTTCACGCTACCGACAGAAGTGGATGCAGACAATGTAGAAGCCAAATTCGAAAACGGCATGCTCAACATCAGACTCAAAAAATTGAATCCGAAACCAAAGAAAGAAAAAGTAATAGAGTTGAAGTAATATACTTCAACTCTATTCTTTCTTATTTTTTACTAACAAAACTATAGAAAAAAAAGGAGAGAAAATGGGAAAAATAATTGGAATTGACTTGGGTACTACTAATTCGTGTGTCGCTGTAATGGAAGGCAACGAACCGGTAGTTATTCCTAATTCTGAAGGCGGACGAACTACTCCGTCCGTAGTGGCATTTACAAAAAACGGTGAAATTCTAGTAGGACAACCTGCAAAAAGACAGGCTATAACAAATCCGAAAAATACCGTCTTTTCGATTAAACGTTTCATGGGAAGACGTATCGACGAAGTTCAACAGGAAATAAAAGAAGTTCCTTATGAAGTCGTAGGATCGGATAACGGTTCGGCACGCGTCAAGATTGGAGACAGACTCTATTCTCCGCCTGAAATTTCGGCAATGATTCTGCAAAAGATGAAAAAAACCGCCGAAGATTATCTCGGTCAGGAAGTTACAGAAGCTGTTATTACGGTGCCTGCATATTTCAACGACGCTCAAAGACAGGCTACTAAAGACGCGGGCGAAATTGCGGGATTGAAAGTAAGAAGAATTATAAACGAGCCCACAGCCGCAGCTCTGGCTTACGGTCTCGATAAAAAACATAAAGACCAGTTGGTTGCCGTTTATGACTTGGGCGGTGGTACGTTCGATATCTCGATTCTTCAGATTGGCGAAGGCGTTTTCGAAGTTAAATCGACAAACGGCGACACTCATTTAGGCGGCGACGATTTCGATCAACGATTGATTAATTATCTCGCCGACGAATTCCAGAAACAGGAAGGAATTGATCTGAGAAAAGATCCGATGGCGCTGCAGAGACTGAAAGAAGCAGCTGAAAAAGCTAAAATTGAACTTTCTTCGTCTGCTCAAACCGACGTTAATTTACCGTTTATCACTGCTACTCAAGACGGTCCCAAACACCTTAACATAACTATTACAAGAGCAAAATTCGAACAATTGATAGACGACCTGATCCAAAAGACGGTCGAGCCGTGTGAAAAAGCGATGAAAGACGCAGGCGTAACTCCGTCTCAAATTGACGAAGTAATCCTGGTCGGCGGTTCTACTCGTATTCCCAAGGTTCAGGAAGTCGTTAAGAAAATTTTCGGCAAAGAGCCTCATAAAGGCGTTAATCCTGATGAAGTTGTCGCTATCGGAGCTGCAATTCAAGGCGGCGTGCTTGCAGGCGACGTAAAAGACGTTCTCTTGCTCGACGTTACTCCGCTTTCGCTTGGCATCGAAACTTTAGGCGGCGTTATGACTGTATTGATTCCCGCTAATACTACAATACCTACGCGCAAGAGTGAAATATTCTCGACAGCTGCGGATAATCAACCTTCTGTAGAGATACACGTACTGCAAGGCGAGCGTCCGATGGCTGCAGATAACAGAACTCTCGGTCGATTCCATCTCGATGGAATACCGCCAGCTCCAAGAGGCGTGCCCCAGATAGAAGTAACTTTCGATATCGACGCTAACGGTATTCTGCACGTATCGGCTAAAGACAAAGCCACAAATAAAGAACAAAGCATTAGAATTACCTCTTCGAGCGGTCTGTCGAAAGAAGAAATCGAAAAGATGAAGCAGGAAGCCAAAGCTCACGCTGCCGAGGACAAGAAAAAGAAAGAAGCTGTTGAAATCAGAAACAACGCGGATAATCTGGTATTCCAGACGAAAAAACAGATTAACGAATTGGGCGATAAACTGCCCGCTGACAAGAAGAGCAGACTCGAAAGCGAAATTCAGAAAGTCGAAGACGCTCTGAAATCGAACGACGTCGATCAAATTAAATCCGCCGCTGACAGTCTGACAAAAGTCTGGAACGAAGTTGCTCAGACTCTCTATCAGCAACAAGGTCAGCCGGGAGCTCAACAAACTCCGGGCGACGGAAGCGCCAAAGCAGAATCCGAACCGAAAACTGAAGGCGATGTTGAAGACGCTTCCTACGAAGTTGTAGACGACGATAAATAACAAAAAAGTTTAATGTAAAAAAAATAAAAGGAGGTGATTACTATGGCAGAAACAAAAGATGTAATGGAAGTTCAGAGCCAGACCCGGAAAAGCTGGGAAGAAGCTCTCGAAAGAGAATCCTGGGTTGCTCCTTTGGTAGATATTTACGAAACGGATAACGATTATTATCTCAACGCTTATCTGCCCGGCGTTACAAAAGATAATCTTAAAATAAAACTCGAAGACGAGCATCTGATTATAATGGGCAGAATCAATTTCGACGATGTAGTCAACAGAAAATATGTTCTGAAAGAGACAGAAACTGGAAACTTTTACCGCAGCTTCAAAATCGGCGATTCAATTGACGAGTCGAATATCGAAGCTCATCTCGAAAACGGCATACTCGAAATAAGACTGCCGAAACACGAAAGGGTAAAACCCAGAACTATTGAGATAAAATAAGATTAAAAAAGGCTGCTTGAGGCAGCCTTTTTTATTGAATTAATCCTTCCTCATTTATATGTTTAACTCCTATGAAAATCCGTTATATTATTCTGTCTGTCCTTTTTATCGGAGTCATTATACAGTATTCCGAAGAAAAAACTATATCCAATTTTTATTATAAATTTAAAAATAGTGGATACGAAAAAGGTCTTATAAAATCCGAAGCAAATACATTTAATCCGGCAGCCAACTATAACTTCTTTATCAATTATGACCCGATAAACGATATAGCCGACGTCCGTGAAGAAATCCGGTGGATTAATAATACTGAATTCCCGACTGAAGAAATATATCTACATTTGTATCCTAACGCTTACAGCAATAACAATACTTTTTTTGCGCAGGCATACCGTCTTGAAGAAGAAAATATGACTCGCGTTAATATTGAATATGTTGATGCCGAAGGCGAAAGGAAAGATTTAATTTACGTAAATCCGGAAATCGTCAATCCGTACGACAGCACGGTTGCTAAATTTATTCTCAGAAAAAAAGCTAATCCCGGAGATACGGTTAAAATCGATATTAAATATTCTCTTAAAATTCCGGTGTCGGTTAAAAGGTTTGGAACGGCACGAGGACGAAATTTCGACTTTATTTCTCAATGGTATCCGAAAATCGGCGTTTTTGAGGACGGCAAGTGGATATGCAGCTCATATTACCCCTATTTGAATTATTATTCCGATTTCGGAGAATACAGATTGACGATTAAAATACCAAAGAATTTTACATTGATTCCGGGCGGCGAAATTACTGATGTTCAAGAGGAAGGAGCCGTTAAAACTTACACCGTGGTTCAATCGGGAATTCACGACTTTGTCTGGGCTGTCACGGATAATATCGTATACGAAAAAACGCATTATAAAAGGAAAGACGGCGCAACAGTAAATGTAAATCTTTTCATTCAACCGGAACGAATCAAATATCGGGAGAGATACAAAAAAGCGGTTGTTAATTGTCTCGCTTACTTCGAAGAGAAGGTTGGAATTTATCCTTACAGCAATTTAACTATGGTGGATGTGCCGCGTACATCGGCTTCGGGCGGAATGGAATATCCCACTTTATTTACCGTAAGCGCGGAATTATTCTCGCCCGAAAAAACCGGCTGGCCGGAATATCTGGTAGCGCATGAATTTGCGCATCAATATTTCCAGGGTATTATAGCCAACAACGAAGTCTACGAAGCCTGGCTCGACGAAGGTTTTGCCTCTTATTTTGCTACAAAATTTATGTACGAATTTTATCCCGATATCCTCGCTTATTTCCGTATCGCCAAATTCGTTCCCGTTTTCGGATTGAATTTTCTCTCTTACAATGAAATACCCATTATTTATACAATCGCGGATATACCGGTCAATCTGGGGGCGCAAAGCGCCGCCAGTTATTACAGAAATCTTGCAATCGGTTCCATTTCCGACCTTTCTTACTTGCAGCCGAGCAGGCTTGCTTATGTGGTTAATTCGTATTCAAAACCGGAACTTATGCTGCATACTCTCGAAAGGTATCTCGGATCCGACAAAATGGATCGAATAGTCAAAGAATATTATAACGCATTTAAATTCAGACACGTAAAAGCTAATGATTTTATAAATCTGGTCAAACGTTTCGCGGGCGAAGATATTGATTGGTTCTTTAAAGAATTTTATGCCGATTCGAAAATTTTCGATTACTCAATTACATCGGTAAACAAAGCGGGCAATAATCTGTACGCCGTAACTGCGGAACGAAAAGGCGACGGTTTTTTCAAAAACGATATTGCGTTATACACCGAGACCGACACTTTATACGCCAAATGGGAAGACGACGCGAGGTGGAAAATATTTTATTTCGAAACTGAAGATAAGGTATACGGCGCAGAAATCGACCCTCACAGAAAAAATCTTCTCGATATCGACTTTGCAAACAATTCCTACATGATTGAAAAAAGATATTGGGCTTCGTTATCGATTTCAGCCCGCTGGTTTTTCTGGGTGCAAAACGCTTTGATAATTCTCGGGAGTATCGGATGAAATTAACTATTAAGGATACTCTCATTCAGTCTTCGCGACTTGTGTTCTATAATGCAAAATTTGTCGTTCTGCTCTGGATTACGAATTCCGCATTCGCTCTTTTGACAAGCGTGGTTATTTATACTCTGCTTGAAAACAGTTTGAGCCATTCCATAATAAGCGACCAGTTAAACAAACAATTCGATTACTTCTGGTATGTTCAATTTCAGAACTTAAATAAAATCCAGTTCGAGCAAATTCCCTTGCTCATTTACATTGTAGTAGTAATATATACATTGATTCAGACTTTTTATCTCGGGGGATTGATTTCCGTATTCAATAATTATGAAAAAAATCACATGGTCGATTTCTTTTACGGAGGAGTAAAATATTTCTTCCGTTTTTTCAAAGTGGTTCTCGTATCGACCTTATTATACGGGCTCGGTTTTATACTCAACGATAATCTCGGAAATATGATTTCGTATTTCTTTCGGAATTCCGAAAACGTTCTGGCTGAATTTGTTATCCGTAGTTTGCGTTATTCGTTCCTTATTTTTTTAATAGGCATTATATCAATTGTTTCCGATTATACGAAAGTCGCTCTTGCAATTGACGATAAACACAATATATTAAACTATATATCGAAATCCGCGCGTTTTATATACGATAATTTCAGGGTAATATTCTCCACATTCTTTATAATTGCCCTGATTGGAGCGGGAGGAGCGATCCTTTATAATGCAATCGTCTATTTTTTACCGAGAACCCCGTATTACTTTTTAGCGATTGCCTTTATTCTTCAACAAATCTTAGTTATTTTTCGGTTGTTGATTCGAATGTATTTCTATTCTAGCGAAGTTATGTTATATAAGGACTTGAGCGCCGAAATCATTAACAAACAATAATCATACGGAGTCTAAATGGCGGTTTTACCAATTAAAATATACGGCAGTAAAATACTCAGACAGAAAGCAAAGAAAATCGAACAGATAGACGATACCGTTATCGACTATATTCGAAATATGTTCGAAACCATGCGTAAAGCATACGGAGTAGGACTGGCTGCTAATCAGGTGGGCGTCGACAAATCCATCTTTGTTATCGATTTGAAAGATGTGGAAGGATATGAAAAATTCAAACCGCTGGTAATGATTAATCCGGAAATTATCGAAGAATCGGATGAATTTGTATCGATGGAAGAAGGGTGCCTCAGTTTGCCCACATTACGCGCCGACGTCGAAAGACCGAAAGAAATTAAGGTTAGATATCTCGACACGGACGAAAATATTCAGGAAATGGAAGCTTCCGACTTCTTAGCCCGTGTTATACTGCATGAGTACGATCACTTGATCGGGAAAATGATACCCGACAGAGTTGCCGACGAAGTTAAAAAGCAACTTAAAGAACAACTCGAAAAGATTCGCAAAAAAGAAGTTGAAATCGACTATCCGGTATCGGACTAATCTCACGGAGGAAAGAATTGAATTTGGTTTTTATGGGTACGCCCGACTTTGCCGTCCCTTCTCTGGAACGCCTGATCGATAGCCGTCATAATGTTAAGCTTGTAGTAACCGCTCCCGATAAAGAAAGAGGACGAGGTCGTAAAGTTACGCCTACTCCGATAAAAGAAGTAGCGCTCAGCAATAATATTGAAGTCGTTACTCCTTCGGATTTAACAGATGATTCTTTTCTTAACCTACTGAAAGAAATAAATGCCGATTTGTTTGTGGTAGTAGCATTCAGAATACTTCCCGCAAAAGTATTTACAATTCCAGCTGCCGGAACGATTAACCTGCACGGTTCGCTTCTTCCGAAGTACCGCGGCGCGGCGCCCATTCAATGGGCTTTAATTAACGGAGATACAGAAACTGGATTGACCACTTTTTTTATAGATGAGAAAGTAGACACAGGCAATATTATTATGCAGCAAAAAGTAAGAATTGAAGAAAACGACGATTACGGCTCTCTGTACAATAAAATGAAGATAGAAGGGGCTGAATTGCTCCTTAAAACGGTTGATTTGATTGAATCCGGAAATTATACTTTGCAAAAGCAAGATCCTGAACATGTTACTATGGCTCCGAAAATTACTAAAGAATTATGCCGTATCGATTGGAATTTGCCTGCGAAGAAAATTCATAATTTAATCAGAGGGCTTTCGCCTCAGCCGGGAGCCTTTTTTGTACTCAATGATAAAGCATATAAAGTATATAAATCAGCGGTTGTCAAAGAACCGATTCTCAAGCCGGCCGAAATTCTTCAGACAAAAAATGAAATTTTTATCGGAACGGGAGAGGGTACGCTGCAAATTATTCGAATTAAACCCGAAGGGAGAAAAACTATGACTTCGGAAGAATTCCTGCGCGGGTATTCACTAATTTAACGGAAATACGATGAGAAATTTTTGCTATCAAAATATTCTGGATGCAATTGGCAGAACGCCAATAGTCAAATTAAACAATATATCCAAAGATCTCAAAGCCGACATTTATGCCAAGCTTGAATTTATGAATCCAGGCGGCAGTATTAAGGACAGAATTGCCAAGTATATGATTGAGAAAGCCGAAAGGGAGGGGAAAATTAAACCCGGAGATACAATTATCGAAAATTCTTCGGGAAATACGGCTCTCGGATTGGCTATCGTTTGCCGTCAAAAGGGTTATAATTTGAAAATCGTAATCAGGAATACTACCAGCAAGGAAAAGATTAAAATGCTCGAAATTTTAGGAGTCGATGTAATTAAAGTAGATGCGAATCTGCCCCCCGAAGACCCGAACTCGTACAACAATTATGCGCTTAATTATGCGAAATCAAATCCATCTGTTTATTATATCGACCAGCATAATAATCTTGATAATAACGAAGCTCATTATATGACCACCGGACCAGAAATATGGGAACAGATGAACGGCAAAATCGACTATTTGATAGGAGCTTTCGGCACGGGAGGAACAATTTCGGGTACGGGCAGATTTCTAAAAGAAAAAAATCCGGAAGTTAAAGTTATAGGCGTCGACCCTGTCGGTTCGGTATTCTATGAATATTTTAAAAATAAAAAGTTGATAAAACCTTCGCGATATTTGATCGAAGGCATGGGCGACGAGTTTCTTATTAAAACAGCTCAATTCGAGTATCTCGACGATATGTATCAGGTCGACGACAGGAAAGCTATCGGCTGGACAAAAAAATTGGCCTACGAAGAAGGCATAATAGCGGGAGGTTCGAGCGGCGCAAATATTTGGGCTGCCGTTAAATTAGCAAAAGAAATCGACAAGCCTGCAAATATCGTTACAGTCATTTGCGACAGCGGATATAAATATTTTTCCACTATCTATAACGACGATTGGCTCGCCGAGCACAATCTGATCTAAATTAAATGCAAGATTTAATTTCAGAAAATATAATCATTCATAAAAATAATTCCGCTCTTTCGGTTTCTCCTCGATACGGAGGCAGAATAGTCTCTTTTAGCTACAAGGACGTCGAACTGATTCGTAACAATTCGGACAATTTACTTTCGGTCGGATCTACGTTTTGGACCTCGCCTCAATCTGTTTGGAACTGGCCGCCTCCGGCAACAATCGATTCTTCTCCTTATACCTTTAAAAGAGGCGATAATTCCATCCGACTTACAAGCGGTATCGACAAATTAACCAACTTCATAGTAACTAAAGAAATTGCTCCTCACGATTACGGCGATTCGTTCGTTATAAAATACAAGATAATCAATTGTAACGCCTTGCCAGTTTTTACGGCTCCCTGGGAAATTACAAGAGTTAACAAAGGGGGAGAATTTTTCTTTCCGTCTGAGGACGAAAAACTTATTTCCAAAACATTCGAACTGTCGAATACTGAGAAGCAAGGAGAAATTTTCAGATATAAAAGCAGCGTAGGCGAATTGCTAAATAAGCCGCAGCTTACTACATCGCAAACATCGTACGGATGGACGGCATATCTGCGCAACGATTTAATTTTCATCAAATTATTCGAAAGGATTAATAAGGGAGAAGCCGCGCCCGGCGAAGGCGCCGTTTTGTTTTATGCGAGCCACGACGACGATTTTCTGGAACTGGAAAATCAGGGGAAATTCAAAAAAATTTTGCCCGACGAAGAGTACGAATACAAAGTAATATGGACTGTCGTAGAAACCGACCCAACCGCGTCTTTCGAGGAAATTATATCCGTTGTCAAAAACCACGTCTCTAAATTCTGAACTTACTTATCAAATTATTCCGAATCCGTTTTTTTAGTATGTCGGGATTGCATAATTTAAGGGTAAGAAAAAAATAGGAGTGTGTCATGTCCAAAGAAAAAAAGAACAATCAGATAATCGATGAATCGAAATATTCGATGGGCACTCATCTGATATACGGGAAATACAAAACCGATAAATGGGACTATGCTCATCACGTAACGGCTCCGATTTCATCTTCCACTACATTCAGACTCGATTCGGTTGAAAGGGGGGCGCAGGGTTTTTCGCAATTTGCAAACACAAAGATTTTCGGAGAAGGTCAGCCGATTTTCATCTATGACCGTCTCGGAGAGCCGAATAAGGATATGCTCGAAGAAAATATAGCCTATGTCGAAAAAGGCGAAATGGCGGTCAGTTTTGCCAGCGGTATGGGAGCAATTTCTGCAATCCTCGGAATCCTTACGAAATCGGGCGACGAAATTATTACGCACAATACTTTGTACGGTTGTACTCTGTCTTTGTTGAGTAACTGGTATCCGAGGTATAACATCAAATGGAATCCCGTCGACTTGAATAATCCAGATAATATCTACTCAATGCTAACGGAGAATACTAAAGTTATTTATTTTGAGACCCCGGCTAATCCCAACCTTGAAATTATCGACATAGCCAAAGTTCGCGAGATTGTCGATAAAATAAATTCTCAAAGGAACCCTGAAAGCAGGATTAATATAGTAATCGACAATACATTTGCCACGCCTTACTGTCAAAGACCGATAGAACTGGGAGCCGATTTTGTCGTTCACTCGCTTACAAAAGGGATAGGCGGTTTTGGCACCGATATGGGCGGAATTGTAATCGGCAGGAAGGAATATCAGGATATGCTGCAATTGTACAGAAAAGATTTCGGCGCCGTGCTCAATCCAAAGAGCGCATGGTCTATTTTAACATACGGGCTGCCCACGCTTCCAATCCGAATGAAAAAACAAATTGAAACTGCTGCGAAAATAGCAGAATTTCTGAATACTCATCCTAAAGTCGAGTTTGTAAATTATCCGGGTTTGAAAAACTTTAAACATTATGAATTGGCAAAAAAACAGATGGTCGATTTCGAAGGAAATTTTGCCCCCGGCAGTTTGATTTATTTCGTAGTCAAAGGCGCTTCTCCGCTCGAAAGTAAGAATAACGGCATTAAACTAATGGATTATGCAGCGGAACATGCTTACACGATGACGCTTGCTGTTAGTTTGGGACATACGAGAACATTGATTGAACACCCAGCTTCGATGACTCATTCGGTAGTGCCTCCGGAACAACTTGCAGACAGGGGAATTGACGCCGGCGGAATCAGAATAGCCGTAGGACTCGAGAATGCCGACGATATTATTCAAGACCTGGAAAATTCGCTAAAAGTAATTTGATAAAAGATGATTAAGTATTTCCTGCTATTGTTTTTTATAAACATCTGCATTTTTGCTCAAAACGGTATCAGCCGCAGCTATTATCCAGACGGCAGCATCCGGTCCGAAATCTCTTATGTAAATGATGTTTTGGACGGAGCTGCCGTTGAATATTATCCGAACGGCAATTTAAAATCCTTCAAAGAATTCAGTAACGGCATTCTGCATGGCAAGGTTATATTTTATTATCCGGACGGTTTGATCGAACGGGAATACGACGTCAAGAACGGACGGAAAGACGGAACGGAACGCATATATTATTCTAACGGTTCGCTTAAGGTAATTACAGTTTATGAAAGCGGTAAATTAATAAGGCGAAACCGCTTCGATGTCGATCCACAATATAAGCCATTGCCGGAGCAATACCTGGCAGGCAACAAACAGAGGGAATTGATAAAAAGAAAAAAACAGGAACTAATCTGCGACGCCGAAATTTGTCCTGTGCCAATCGACGGCATCGAATCAATCCAGAAAAATCTGGTTTATCCCGAGCATGCTCTGCTCTACGGACTCGAAGGCGAAGTGATACTAATTGCCACTGTCGACAAAGAAGGTAATGTAAGAGACGTTGAAGTTGTAAAAAGTCTCGGACTCGGTTGCGACGAGGCGGCGCAGGAAGCTGTCAAAAAAACTAAGTTTATTCCGGGGCAAACCGCAGGCAAACCTGTCGAAAGCCGCGTTACGCTCTATGTCCAGTTTAAAATATTCGACAGAACTCTCGCGGCAAAGAATCCTGATGTGTTAAACGACGAAAAAAATATTGAAATTCAAGCTCCGACCGGTAATTTAACTAAGACCGAGATCCTGTGCGATAATGAAGAATGTCCTTATCCGAAAGGAGGAGTAAAAAGTATAAACGACAATCTGGAAATTCCTCAGATTGCAAAAAGACTTAAGCTGAAAGGCGAAATTATTATCGAGGCGGAAATTAACGAATTCGGAATAGTTGTCGACACAAAGATTTTAAAAGGAATCGGTTACGGCTGCGACGAAGCCGTCGAATCGGCTCTTTATAGAACGCCTTTCAATCCTGCAAGAGATAACGGGAGGGAAGTAAAATCCCGCGTAAAAATAATTTTCCCGTTCAGCTACGAAGGCTGAATTAGGTTGCCGATAATAGCCTTAAATTCTTCCTCGATAGCTTTTCCCCGGTTCCTGCCGTACCAAAGATGCAATTCCTTCATAAATTCTTCTTTCGACTTGCCCGCTTCCTTGGCTCGAATTATTAAATCCTGAGCTTCTTGGGGACGCGGGCCCCACTGGAACAATTCATTCCCTTCGTAATCGAAGGCGACTAATTTAGGTATGCTTCTAGAACCGTTTGTCAAATAAAGATCCATTATATCCAGGTTCTTATCTCTTTCCAATATCTTTAATTCTATTATCGGATTACATTTGGCAATTTTATTTATATAAGGCAGCGTCTGAGCGGAATCGCCGCACCAATTTTCAGTCAATACCATCCAGAGCTGGGGCGTATCTATTTTTTTTGCCATTTGACAAAGTTCGTCATTTACAACGTAGCTCTTTTCAATCCGCTGCGATCTTTGAAAATTCATCATCATATAATCAAGATTCGGATCGTCTATTTCGTCCAAATTGCTTTTTATCATTTCGACTGTATTTCGAAAATTGTCCATATATTCTTCGTAAGTCATTCCGTTGTGAGGACGTTTTTCGAGGAAAAACTTCTTTGGCATCGATATCTCCATTTTCTAATTGTACTAACAGGATTCAAGAATGTACTTTTTAGTGTACATCCTACTGTCTAATATATAAAAAAAACCGTATTAAGAACTTCCATTTACGGCATATTTATTGCCACAAAAATAAGAAAAAGGAGGTTGTCATGAAAAAGACGATTTTTATCTTAATCCTTTGGACATTGGCAACGATAAATTTGGACGCTACATATCGAAACCGTCCCGATTTTTACAGAGCATTGAAACCTTACGGCGAATGGATTATGCTCGGACATAATATAACTGTTTGGAGACCGACTTTTGTGCATACGGACTGGAAACCATATATGATAGGTCGCTGGAGATGGACTTCAATCGGCTGGTACTGGGTATCTTACGAACCGTTCGGGGAAATAGTTTTTCATTATGGCAGGTGGGAATATCATCCGAGATACGGTTGGATTTGGTTTCCTGACGACGAATGGGGACCGGCGTGGGTCGAATGGAGATACGACGACGACTATATCGGATGGGCGCCGATGCCCTATACTTCGCAGTTCAGACTCGATATCGGCTTGAGAATCTCTTTTAAATGGATTACCATTCCGGATTATTGGTGCTTTGTGCACTATAAACATTTCTACTCGAGAAATATCCGTGATTATTTAATTCACGAAAGACATAAAAGAGATATTTTCTACAGACCCCATTTCAAAAAACGCCATTTTGATCCGCCGCGAAAGTATTATATCGATAAAAGAATGAAGGATTATGAATTACGCGAGAATAATAAAAGAAGGGAATCAAAATCCGAGATTCGTCATTACGGAAAAGACGTCGGAAGAGATAACGAAGATTTCGATCGAAACAACGGAGATAACTCCCGACGTAAAAGGGACGGAAAAATTATCAGAAGAAGATAATTAAACGCGGCTGCCGGATATAAATCCTTTATATAATTCTTATCCGGCAGCTTCAATTTGCATAATGCCCGTTTCTATTTTTATATTGCCTACCTAAAATAACCCGCTTATTAGGGATTAAAATGAAAAACGAAGCCTTACTACATACTGATTTCGACAATTTGCAATTATTTAAAAGAGGAAAAGTCAGAGATATATACGACCTCGGGGAATATTATCTGATTGTCTCGACAGACAGGATATCTGCTTTCGACGTAATTATGAACGAGGGTATTCCAAATAAAGGGAAAGTATTGAATCTGATCTCTGCCTTCTGGTTCGATTTTACTAGAGATATTGTGGATAATCATAAGATAACTATAAATACTGACGAATATCCTGAAGAATGCCGGCAATACAAAGACGTGTTGAACGGCAGGTCGATGCTGGTAAAAAAAGCCGAATTAATACCTCTCGAATGCATCGTAAGAGGATATATAACCGGATCGGGCTGGAGCGATTACAAGAAAACGGGTAAAATATGCGGAATAGAACTTCCCGCCGGTTTGGTCGAATCTGAAAAATTACCGGAACCGATTTTTACTCCTTCCACAAAAGCCGAAATCGGTCTGCACGACGAAAATATAACGGAAGACGAAGCGGTTAATATTGTAGGCAAAGAAGCTTTTGAATTTATGAAAAATACTTCTCTGAAATTATACAAAAAAGCAGCCGAATATGCGCTTTCCAAAGGAATTATTATCGCAGATACAAAAGTTGAATTCGGGTATTACGACGGTAAAATAATATTGATTGACGAATTGCTCACGCCGGATTCGTCCCGATTTTGGCCGCTCGAAAACTATGAAAAAGGGAAAACACAAAACAGTTTCGACAAACAATACGTCAGGAATTATTTACTGTCGATTAATTTTGCCAAAAAGCCGCCTGCTCCTCCTTTGCCTGAAGATGTCATTTTGAATACTAGTAAAAAATATTTGGAAGCGCTTAACAGGTTGACCGGTATAACTCATGTTCCCTGAAAAAATAACCGCAGGCAAAAATAATTTTGTTATAAGCTGGTCGGACGGAGCGATATCGGAAATTAAATACGCTAACTTACGAGCTTTATGTCCGTGCGCTTCATGCCGAGCGGAAGCCGAAAACAACGGAAAGAATTATATTCCGATTTATTCCGAAGCGGAGATTACCGTGGATCGGATTGAGCCGGTCGGAAATTATGCCTTGAAGATTATCT
Organism: Melioribacter sp.; assembly: GCF_049325435.1. Taxonomy (NCBI): domain Bacteria; kingdom Pseudomonadati; phylum Ignavibacteriota; class Ignavibacteria; order Ignavibacteriales; family Melioribacteraceae; genus Melioribacter; species Melioribacter sp. The sequence continues at coordinate 51,839 of NZ_JBMOLD010000013.1, forward strand.
GGAAAGACGGTCACGACACCGGTATTTATGAATTTAACTATTTGACAAAAATCGCTGGTCTGAAAACCTGATATGCTACTTCCAAATCAATTAACGGTATTAAGAATCATACTTACTCCCGTCTTTTTCTTCCTTTTCCTTTCGGGCGAACCTTTGTTGATTCAAATTTCTGCCTTAGTTTACATTATCGCTGCAATAACCGACTGGTACGACGGATGGCTGGCCAGAAAATTCAATTACATCACCGAATGGGGTAAATTCCTCGACCCTTTGGCCGACAAAATTCTTACGTCGGCAGCTTTCCTCGCTCTTGTCCTCGTCGGAATTCTCGAACTCTGGATGGTGTCGCTTATTATTTTCAGGGATATTCTGATTACGGGATTAAGAATCTGGGCAGACTACAAGAGAGTATCGTTTTCCACGAGTAAAACGGCAAAGTGGAAAACTTTTTTTCAAATGGCGTTCCAATATTACTTGTTGTTGATTTATACATTGAAAAGTTTCGATTCGCTTAACAGAGAATATACCCGTTTATTTGAAATATTATTCGATAAGGATTTTATTTACTATACAATGCTCGCAATTACGATTTTCACTGTTTATACTGGTATAACTTATTTTATTTCAAACTGGTCACTAATCAAAAAAATAATTGGCTACAAAAATTAATAATCTGGAAAAATTAATCGGGTCGGGAATCTACAGCGGTTATTTCCCGTATTTCAGCGGCACTGCGGGCAGCATGGTCGCATTAGCCATTTATCTGATACCCGGTTTCGAAAATCCTGTTGTAATGCTCTTATTAATTTCCTTTTTTATTTTGACGGGACAAAAATTAGCCCTTAAATTCGAGAAGCGTTACGGAATCGATCCGAAAGAATTTACGCTCGACGAATTTATAGGAACCTGGATTTCATTACTTTTTATACCCAAAATTATTTGGTATATTTTACCTGCGTTTATTTTATGGAGATTGTTCGATATATTGAAACCATACCCTATCAAAAAACTCGAAAAAGTCGGCAACGGCTGGGGCGTTTTGTTGGACGATATTGCGGCGGGCTTTTATACTTTTTTCTTAGTCCATATATTATTTTATTTTTTCAATTAAATCAGGTCTTTTATCATGAATGCATTTCTTATCACTATCGGTGATGAAATTCTTATCGGCCAGGTAGTCAACACAAATGCCGCCTACATCGGAGAAAAGCTTTCCGAATTGGGTGTCGACGTAATCGGTTCGTCCGTATTGCCGGACGATGAAAATGCTATCAGGAACGAATTCGAAAGAGCGTTTAATAATTCCGACCTTGTTCTTGTAACAGGAGGTCTCGGGCCTACTCACGACGACGTTACTCGTAAAGTTATTGTCGATTTTTTTGATACCGAACTTGTAATGAATCAGGACGTTTTGAACGACATCAAAAAATTATTTGAAAGCAGAGGCAGACAATTAACAAAAATAAACGAAGAACAGGCGTTGGTTCCTAAAATAGCCGTTCCTATTCGTAACAGCCGAGGAACCGCTCCCGGCATCTGGATTGAAAAAGAAAATAAGATATTTATAGCAATGCCGGGCGTACCTTACGAAATGCATCTTATGATGGAAAGTTTTGTAATCCCGAAATTAAAAGATTTGATGGGCGACAGCAAAAAGATTGTATTGAGAAAAAATTTGCTGACTACCGGATTACCCGAATCGCACCTTTACGAACGCCTCGGCGACTTGAAAGAATTATTGGGCGAAGTTAAAATGGCTTTTTTACCAAATCAGTTTGGAGTACGACTCAGAATTACGGTTGAAGATGATAACGAAGAGTCGGCAAAATCGCGCATCGAAGCCATTGAACAAAAAATAAGGACAAAAATCGGCAAATATATTTACGGCAAAGACGACGAGACCCTGGAATCGGTAGTCGCCAAACTTCTTACCGATAGGGGCTTAACGTTAGCAGTGGCGGAGTCGTGCACCGGCGGATACGTCGCTCATCGTTTGACTAATATTAGCGGCAGCAGTAAATTTCTGGAAAGAGGTGTCGTAGCATACAGCAATGCGGCTAAAGTGGAATTGCTCAAAGTGGACGAAGATGTAATTTCCAAATACGGCGCTGTAAGCATCGAAGTGGCGCGGCAAATGGCCGAAGGAGTAAAATCGATTAGCGGAACCGATATAGGCCTGTCTGTTACCGGTATTATGGGACCTACCGGCGCCACTCCCGATAAACCGGTAGGATTGGTTTATATCGGAATTTGCGACGATACAATTTGTACGGCGAAGGAATTTCGCTTTGGCGACGACAGACATCTTAATAAAGACCGCGCTTCACAGGCCGCTCTCGATATGATAAGAAGAAATTTACTCGGTATTCCGTATGACGATTAGAACGTTTATTGCGCTCGATTTGCCTGAATTTGTTTTAAACAGGATTATCGAACTTCGCGATTCTTTCTTTGAAAATGTATCCGACTTGAAATGGGAAAGCAGAAATAAGCTTCACATTACGCTGAAATTCCTGGGCGATACGGATGAAAATCTGATACCGGATATTTCACGTTCGCTGGCCGATCTGGCAGATAGATATTCGCCGTTTTCTTTGAAAATATCGAAGGCAGGGCTTTTTTACAGAAACGGAAAACCCGCCATTCTCTATCTCGATTTTTTGGAAAATGAATACCTTCTTCGATTCCACGAGGAAATTGAAAATATAATGGAAAATTTTGGCTTCAAAAAAGAAAACAGAAAATTCAAAACTCACCTGACGTTGCTGAGAATAAAAAACGACAGGCATTTGAATCGGATTAAAAATTTTACAAAATTAGGTATTGATTTACCCGAATTCATTTCAGATGAAATTACTTTGTACAGAAGCATACTTAAACCGGCGGGTTCGGTTTATCAACCGATTGAAAGTTTTAAATTGAATAACAGGAGGAATAATGGCGCTTGAAAAAGACGCAAGACTGAAAATTCTTGACGATACAATAGCAAATCTCGAAAAAACATATGGCAAAGGAACCATAATGAAACTTGGAGATGGCGTGATTAACAAAGTGGAAGCCATCTCGACCGGTTCGTTATCGCTCGACTATGCGCTCGGAATAGGAGGCGTACCCAGAGGCAGAATCATCGAAATTTACGGTCCCGAATCTTCAGGTAAAACGACTCTCTGTCTCCATATAATTGCGGAAGCGCAAAAAAAGGGAGGCATCGCTGCATTCGTAGATGCCGAACATGCGCTCGACGTTAATTATGCGAAACGACTCGGCGTAGACGTAAGCAATTTGTTGATCTCTCAACCTGATTTCGGCGAACAGGCTCTCGAAATCGTAGATACTCTAATCAGAAGCAACGCTCTCGACGTTATAGTCGTGGATTCCGTGGCTGCGCTTGTGCCGCGCTCTGAAATCGAAGGGGATATGGGCGATCCCCAAATGGCATTGCAGGCTCGTTTGATGTCGCAGGCTCTAAGGAAAATTACTGGAGCAATCAGCAAATCTAAAACGTGCGTAATATTTACAAATCAGCTCAGGAGCAAAATCGGAGTTATGTTCGGCAATCCGGAAACCACCACTGGCGGCAACGCTCTAAAGTTCTATGCTTCGGTACGACTCGATATCAGAAGAATTGCCGCTATCAAAGATTCGAACAATATCGTGGGAAACAGAACAAAAGTTAAAATCGTTAAAAGCAAGGTGGCGCCTCCGTTCAAAGAAGTTGAATTCGACATACTTTACAACGAAGGAATCAGCAAAGCCGGCGACTTGATTGATTTGGCTACAGAAGCCGGGATACTCAAAAAAAGCGGCGCCTGGTTTACTTATAAAGAAGAAAGATACCAGGGACGGGAACAGATGCGACAAAAATTACTCGAAGACCCCGAACTCTTTGCCGAAATGGAAAAAGAAGTTAAAACTGCTCTCGGAATGATCGAAGCTCCGCCTGAAGAAGAAAATAAGGAAGAAGCCCAGAAGAAAAAATCGAAATGATAATTAATTCTTTATTACGAAAAAACAACAAAGTAAAAATTACGTTCGACGATTCTTCTTCGTTATACGTTAATTATAATGTGGCAGTCCAATTTGCCCTGCGCAAAGGGGACAACGTGGACGAAAAGTTATTGAATCGGCTTCTTAAAGCGGACGAACTTTTCGATATAAAAGCGGCGGCATATAGATTAATCGGCAGGAGAGATCACTCTTCTGCCGAACTCAAAAGAAAATTGTTAAAAAAAGGTTTCGATATCAATCTGATTAATGAATTGATAACCGAACTTTCGGAAAAGCATTATCTGAACGATTACAACTTTGCCCGCAAATACTCCGAAGAAGCGGTTGATAAAAAGAAATCGGGAATCAATAAAGTCAGAAATGATTTAATTAAAAAGGGAGTAAGCAAAGAAATTATCGAAAATGTTTTGAATGATATTAATGAGAATACACTGCTTGAAAACGCCCGGGATTTACTAAATAAAAAAATAAAAACCTCCGCTTTCATTAAAACCGAATCTCGCAAAAAGAAACAAAAATTATTTTCCTACTTGAAATCTAAAGGTTACTCTTCCGATCTTATTATGAAATTGTTGAGCGAATACGATTTTTCCGACTACGAATAATTTTGCTTATAATTCCAAACTGTTTATTTTTAAGTTCATATTTAAAGGTGGCTTATATGTCGGCATATCGCGGTGTTGATTATCTGGAACTCGATTCTCTCCTTTCTGAGGAGGAAATTTTAGTTAGAAATAATATTTATGAATTCGTTCGTCGGGAGATAATCCCGCTTATCGAAAAACATTACGAAGAAGGAACATTCCCGCGCAATTTGATACCCAAGATGGCAGAACTCGGAATCTTCGGTATTACGCTTCCGGAGAAATACGGTTGCGCGAATTTAAATAATGTCGCCTACGGTTTGGCAATGCAGGAGTTGGAAAGGGGAGACAGCGGAATAAGAAGTTTTGCTTCGGTTCAATCTGCGCTCGTAATGTATCCGATTTATACTTTCGGCTCGGAAAAACAAAAAGACTATTGGTTGCCGAAACTGGCAAGAGGCGAAGCCGTCGGATGCTTTGGTCTTACCGAGCCGGATTTCGGTTCGAATCCCGCCGGCATGTTGACCAAAGCCGATAAAACAAAGGACGGTTATCTGTTAAACGGCGCAAAAATGTGGATTACCAACGGTTCAATCGCGGATGTTGCAATTGTATGGGCGAAACTCGAAGGCAATGTAAGAGGTTTTATTGTCGAAAAAGACCGCAAAGGTTTTTCGACAGTCGAAATGAAAGGAAAACATTCATTGCGCGCTTCCGTTACGTCGGAATTGATTCTGGATAATGTGGAAATTCCGGAGGAAAATTTACTGCCACAAACAACGGGATTAAAATCCGCTCTTATGTGTCTTAACCAGGCGCGATACGGAATCGCATGGGGAGTTACGGGCGCAATGATTGAATGTTATTTAAGCGCTGTCGATTATTCAAAGTCGCGAATCCAATTCGACAAACCGATTGCCGCATACCAGATGACTCAGGAAAAGCTTGTTTATATGCTTACTGAAATAACCAAAGCGCAGTTATTAAATCTTCAGATAGGCAGGTTGAAGGACATTGGAAAAGCAAAACACACGCACATTTCGATGGCTAAGAGAAATAATTGCGAAAAAGCTCTCGAAATAGCTCAAATTGCCCGCGAAATTCTGGGAGCAAACGGTATCTTAAATGAATATCCGGTTATGAGACATGCCGCGAATCTTCATTCTGTAAAAACTTATGAAGGCACTCACGAAATGCATACATTAATTATCGGGGAAGATATTACAGGTTTCCCAGCTTTTACTTAAATTTGTGAATTAAAAAAAGAGAAATTGGGGTTTTCATGAAGAACAGTAAAATTGAATTCGAAGGTTTGACGTTCGACGATTTATTGCTAATACCCGCTAAGTCTTCGGTATTGCCGAGAGAAACCGATATAACGACTTACCTCACACGTGAAATACAGTTGAATATACCATTTATTTCGGCTGCAATGGATACGGTTACAGAATCGGAAATGGCAATTGCAATGGCAGCTCAGGGAGGCATCGGCATTATTCATAAAAATATGTCGATCGAAAGACAGGCTGAAGAAGTTGACAAAGTTAAACGTTCGGAAAGCGGGATGATTGTCAATCCGATAACACTTACTCCTGACCATACGATTTATCAGGCTGAAGAAATTATGTCGAAGTACAGAATATCCGGCATTCCGATTGTTGACGACAAAGGAAGATTGATCGGAATTCTTACAAACCGCGATTTGAGATTCGAACCGAATCGCAGTTTGCTCGTAAGTCAATTAATGACAAAAGAAAATTTAATTACCGCGCCGATAGGCACTACGCTCGAAGAAGCCGAAAAGATTTTACATCGTCATCGAATTGAAAAATTGCCCGTAGTCGATAAGAAGGGAATATTGAAAGGATTGATTACTTACAAAGATATTATGAAAAAGAAAAAATTCCCGAATGCGTGCAAAGACGATCTGGGCAGGTTAAGAGTGGGAGCCGCTGTCGGAGTTACAAAAGATACTATCGAGCGCGTAGAAGCGCTTGTCAAAGCCCATGCCGACGTGATTGTCGTTGATACGGCTCACGGTCACTCTGCCGGAGTATTGAAAACAGTTAAGGAAATCAGAAAGAAATTTAAAGATATACAATTGATAGCCGGCAATATCGTTACAAAAGAAGCTGCGCTCGAACTGGTTGAATGCGGAGTGGACGCGGTTAAAGTCGGAATCGGCGCCGGTTCAATTTGTACTACCAGAGTCGTTGCCGGTGTCGGAGTGCCTCAGATAAGTTCAATACTCGAAGTTGCAAGCGCTCTTTCGAAAAAGAAAGTGCCTATAATTGCCGACGGCGGTATTAAACAAACCGGCGATGTGCCGAAAGCCATTGCTGCGGGAGCCGATACGGTTATGATGGGCGGCATGCTGGCTGGATGCGATGAAGCTCCCGGCGAAAAAGTCCTCTTTGAAGGCAGAAGTTTCAAGGTATACAGAGGAATGGGTTCTCTCGGAGCTATGAAACAGGGCAGCGGCGATCGCTATTTCCAGGATATGGAAGAAGATATCAAAAAATTGGTGCCCGAAGGCATAGAAGGCAGAGTCCCTTACAAAGGCTCGTTGGCAGATACAATTTATCAGTTTGTAGGCGGCTTGCGCGCCGCTATGGGATACTGCGGAGTAAAAAACATCCACGAATTAAAAAATAAAACCAAATTCGTTAAAATCTCTTCAGCAGGACTGCGAGAAAGCCATCCACATGATGTGGTAATTACTGAAGAAGCTCCCAATTATCAAATTTCTAAAAAATATTAAACCTGTTATCCGATATGTTTAAAGTTCTGGTTCTGGCATACTATTATCCGCCGATGGGTTTGAGCGGGGTACAAAGAGTACAAAAATTTACTAAGTATTTGCCCCATTTTAACTGGGAACCCACAATTATTACAACCGGTAAAGTGGCGTATTACGCTCACGACTTAAGTCTGCTCGACGAAGTCAAAGACCTTCGAATAATAAGAACCGAATCGCTTGATCTTAATTCTATTATCGGGAAAAAATACGGCACAGTAAATGTTCCGAAAGAATTCATTAGAAAAATCTTTTCGAATTTTTCCAAAACATTTTTCATACCGGACAATAAGAAATCGTGGGCTGTGCGCGCTTACCAAAAAGCGCGCGAGTTGCTGCAAAACGAACATTTCGACGTCATCTTTGTAAGCATTCCCCCTTATTCGTCGTTCGTATATGCCGCTAAACTAAAAAAAGAATTCAATATACCGTTGATTGTAGATTACAGAGACCTGTGGCTCGACAATCATTTTGCTTATTATCCTACGCCGTATCACAGAAGTCAACATAAAAAACTTGAATACGGCAGTCTTCACGCTGCGGACAGGGTGGTTGCTGTTAACAGAAGAATAAAAGAATATCTGATTCAGACCTATCCTTTCCTTACCTTCGAAGAAGTCGTAATTATTCCTCACGGTTACGACCAGGAAGATTTTAACGTTGAAGTGGAAGAAGACCTGTTGAGTAAAGAAAAACTGCGCTTTACATATTCCGGACTTTTCTACGAATCGATTACGCCGGTCTATTTTCTGAAAGCGTTTAAAAAGCTGACAGTCGAACGGCCAGATATAGCGTCGAATATCGAACTGGAATTTATCGGACTTCTCCGCGACGAATATAAAAAATTGATTGTGGATTTAGGACTCAACGAGTCGGTTAAAATCCACGGGTACATCGAACATAAAGATACGGTAAAAAGACTTAAAGCGACGAACATACTTTGGATGACGATCGGAAATACAAAAAACGCCGAGACAATATCCACAAGTAAACTTTTCGAATATTTCGGCGCGCGCAAACCGATTCTCGGCTGCGTTCCCGATGGCGCGGCAAAAACTGCATTGATTGAATACGGAGCTTCTTATATTACTTCTCCGGACAATATCGATGAAATTAAAAATGCATTTGTGCAAATTTATTCCGATTACTCGGAGAACAAACTGCCTGTTCCGACTGAAGAATTTGTCGCCAAACACGACAGAAAATTATTAACCGAACAATTAACCAAGCTGTTTCAATTTAGTTTGAGGGAACCGATATGAAAGTTGCAGTAATCGGGGCGGGGGGAAGAGAACATGCTCTTGCTCTAAAAATCTCCCGGAGCCCTTTATTAGAAGAACTTTTTATTATCCCCGGCAATCCGGGCACGAAAAAGTTAGGTTCGAACATTCAATTAAATCCCGATAATAACGACGAAATCGTAGAGTTTTGCCTGGCTCAAAAAATTGAGCTGGCAGTAGTCGGTCCTGAGAAACCGCTAACAAACGGTTTGGCAGACGCCCTCAGAAGTAAAGGAATTAAAGTGTTCGGTCCGGATAAAAATGCCGCCAGGATTGAAGGCGAAAAATCTTTTGCAAAAAAATTAATGCAAGATTTCAATATTCCTACCGCTGATTTTAAAGTATTCGCAAAAGATCAATATCGGGATGCTTTGGAGTATCTGGAAAATTCAACCTTCCCCGCCGTAATCAAAGCGGACGGTATTGCCGCAGGCAAAGGAGTTGTTATAGCAGATAATTTCGAAGAAGCAAAAGCGGCAGTCGACGATTGCTTTCTTAATTCTGCGTTTGGCTCCGCTGGCGATAAAGTTGTAATTGAAGAATTTATGACGGGACAGGAAGCCTCGGTTTTTGCAATAACCGACGGGAAGGATTACGTAGTGCTACCGGCAGCGCAGGATCACAAGAGAATTGGCGAAGGCGACACCGGCAAAAACACGGGCGGCATGGGAGCTTACGCTCCGACTCCCTTTGTAGATGACGACATGATGAAAAAAATCGAGGATGAGATAATAAAGCCTACGATTGATGCAATGCGAGAAACGGGCAATGAATATATAGGTTGTCTTTATTGCGGTTTGATGTTAACTCCTGACGGACCTAAAGTAGTTGAATACAATTGCCGTTTCGGCGATCCGGAGACCCAAGCCGTGCTCCCGCTTTTGCAAGGTGATTTTCTTAAATTGCTTTACACAGCTGCTTCGGGCGCTATCGACAAATCTGCGGTTTCGTACACCGGTGGCTCTTCGGTTTGTGTGGTAGCCGCATCAAAAGGTTATCCCGGACCTTATGAAAAAGGGAAGGAAATAAGAGGACTTGACATTGAAGACCCGCAAATTATAGTTTATCATGCAGGCACCATAGAAAAGGAAGGACGAATCTATACAAACGGAGGTAGAGTGTTAAATATTACGTCCGTTATTAACGAAAACAGCTTAATCAAAGCTAAGCAAAAAGCATACGAAGGATTAACTAAAATATTTTTTGACGGTATTTATTATCGAAAAGATATTGCTGATAAAGCTTTGAAAAACCGGGTTGACTGAATCAACCCGGAGGCCAGTTAAGCTTTCTTCCTCCCAAAAGGTGCATGTGCAAATGGTATACTTCCTGTCCCGCATCCCGACCGGAATTGATTACCAGCCGGTATCCGCTTTCTGAAACTCCCAAATCTTTTGCGATTTTATTGGCGGCTTCGAACATATCTGCCAATAATTGACCGTGCTCCGCGGGATTGATGTCTTTTGCGGTTTCGATATCGGTAATTTTGGGAATTATCAGAACGTGGACAGGAGCCTGAGGATTAATGTCCCGGAATGCCAATACCGTGTCGCCTTCGTAGACGATATCGGCGGGTATCTCTTTACGGATAATTTTCGAGAAAATTGTTTCTCCCATTACTGCTCCTTTTCTATACCGTATTTTTTTATTTTATTGTAAAGATGGCTTCTCTGAATGCCAAGCAATTCTGCGGTTTTGCTAATATTCCAATCGTTGGCTTTTAATTGTTTTTCGATAAATATTTTTTCCGATTTTTCCTTGAATTCCTGAAATGAATTTACTGACGAGAAAAGTTCGTCTGTCTTTATCTGTGTATCGGGCAGATGCGGCAGCAAATCGTTTTTCTTAATTTTATCGTGCGGTATCATAATTACGGCTCTTTCCACAAAGTTTCTCAACTCTCTCACATTGCCTTTCCACGGTAAATTTTTCAAATATTCAACTGCGTCTGCATCCCATTCTTTTGGATTGAATTTATTCTTTCGGCAGAAGAAATCGGAAAAATGTCGAATCAGCAAAGGTATATCTTCCTTTCTTTCCCGCAAAGGAGGAATATGTATCGGTATGACGTTCAAACGGTGGTATAAATCTTCCCTGAAATTTCCTTTTTCAATCTCTTCGATCAAATTTTTATTGGTAGCCGAAATGATTCTCACGTCGACTTCAATTTTGCCGCTGCCGCCTACTTTTTCAATTTTGCCTTCTTCGATTGCACGAAGAACCTTTGCCTGCGCCTGCAGGCTCATATCGCCGACTTCGTCGAGGAACAGATTGCTGCCGTGGGCAAGTTCGAACTTACCGATACGGTCTTTGATAGCGCCGGTAAAAGCTCCTTTTTCATGCCCGAACAATTCCGATTCGATTAATTCCTGTGGAATCGCAGCGCAATTGACTTCGATCAATTCTTTGTCGGATCGGTTGCTCTTTTTATGAATTTCCTGGGCAATTAATTCCTTGCCGGTGCCGTTTTCGCCCGTTATAAGAATTCGAGCATCCGTTTTAGCGACTCGTTCCACAGTTTCGAGAATCGATTCAATGGCTCTGCTGTTGCCGATGATTTTATTTTCGTATTCTACAACGGCTTTCAGTTTCTTATTTTCTCTGCGTAATTTATACTGAAGGAAAGCGTTTCGGACGGATATTAACAATTTATCGCGGTCTATCGGTTTTTCAATGAAATCGAAGGCGCCAAGTTTTGTCGCTTTTACCGCATTGCCGAGATTAGCATGCGCCGAAATAATAATTATCTCGGGTACGTTTTCTTTATCGCCGATTCTATTCAGAATATCAAAACCGCTTAATCCGGGCATTTGTATGTCGAGCAATAATACGCTGTAGTTTCCGTATTCGACCTTTTTTAATCCTGTTTCGGGTTCCGTAGTGTAATCTACTTCATAGTCTTCGTATTCGAGAATCATTTTAATCGATTCGCAAATTTCCTTTTCGTCGTCGATAATAAGCACGCTTTTCATATTTAGAACCTCATAAAAAGGAAATGATAAAAATTCAGGAAATCCGAAGGCATTAAACTTTTATTGCTTCTTAGATTATAACCGTAGAGTTTTCCGAGTCCGTTTACAAGAATATCTTTAAAACTGTAATCGCCTTCGACAAAGAGTTCCTGCTCTATGTTTTCCACAAAAATACCGATAAAATCGGATAAATTGAAACGCCCGAAATTATACGCTATAAAAGCGTTGCCGAAAAAATGCGAAAGTTTGTCTTTATCTCCAAATTCCGATTCCGGCGAGTCGTAAAACAGCTCCGACGGAAGACTTGCCGTGCGCTCATTAAATATCGAATCCGAAGGAGAGGGCAGGGGAATGATTAATCGCGAACCAAAAAGAAATCGCACATTGATTTTGTTGAACGGCAAACACGCTAACGTAAGCGCCAGCATAGTCTCGGAAACATCCCCGTCGTAAAAGTTCAGAACTCTACTGTAAAGCGAATCCACAAGTTGAACATCGTTTAATTTATGTCCGCAGCTCTTAAGCGAAATAATTGTTTCCGAAGCGTAGCCGATTCCTTCGTAGATTGACTGAGCTTTTAAAGCATGGCAGAAAAAAAATACGGATATGATTGAAAGCCCGGAAAAAATTTTTTTCATTTCCCGAGCAATTTCTGTTTATATTTATTTAACAACAATTCCGATGCTTCCACGTAAGAGAGTTTCCCTTCAAGAGTCAATTCCGCCAGTTCGTGAATAAGGCTCGTTTCGATAATTCCGGAAATTTCTTCGTTAATCAGATAATTAAGATTTTCGAGTATGCGTTCTTTCAGTTTGTTCATTCTGTTCGATTCGAGCAGGTTCGACTCAATAAGCGATTTACGATGTTTTTCGATTTCCACAGCCAATTCTTCAATTCCCTTATTTTCGGACGCTACTGTTTTAATAACTTCCGGCACAACTTCTTTTCTGTTATAGAGATGAAGAATAGTTGTTAGGGCAGTATAAGTTGCGTCCACGCCTTGCCTGTCGCTTTTGTTGATAACAAATATATCTGCAATTTCCATCAAACCGGCTTTCATCGCTTGAATCGAATCGCCCGATTCAGGAACCAGAACGACCACAGTTGTATCTGCAGCTTTTGCGATATCGAGTTCCGACTGTCCTACGCCGACAGTTTCGAAAATAATAATGTCATATTGCGCGGCATCGAGCAGATCGGCGGCTTCTACGGCTTTTTTGCTCAATCCTCCCAGACTTCCTCGCGTAGCCATGCTTCTGATAAAAACTCCCGGATCAGAACCGATATCCGACATTCTGATTCTGTCGCCCAAAAGCGCGCCCCCTGAAAACGGACTCGTCGGGTCGACTGCAATAATTCCGACCGTTTTGTTGAGACGCCTGTAGTAGCGCGTCAGTTGATTAGTCAATGTCGATTTTCCGGCTCCGGGCGGCCCGGTAATTCCGATTCGATACGCATTTCCCGTGAATTTATGCAGCGATTTCAATAATTGATTTGCCGAACCGTTTGAAGATTCGATAAGCGTTATTGCGCGGGAAACCGTTTTTTTATCCTGCTCTCTAACTTTTTTTATAAAGTTTTCGTCTGTCATGACTCTCTGTATAAATTGATTTTTCGGATGTATTCTTCCACTTTCGGAGGCACCATAAAAGATACCGGCAGATTGTTCTTAATTCTCTCTCTCAATTCCGACGATGAAATTTCGATTGTCGGCGTATCTAAAATAATTGCATTTTCGAAATACTTGTTTTTCGTACCGGTTTCTTTATCGATTACCCTCTTCATTACCACAAGTTTTGCAAGTTCTACAATCTTGTCCGGATTGTGCCATTTATCGAACACAACCAGATTGTCGTATCCGATAATCAGTTCAATATTGGCGTAAGTTTTTCTAAGTTCTACTATCGTGTCGTAAGTGTATGATATGTTTCCTTTTCTGATTTCATAATCGGTCAAATCGAAATAGGGAATATCTTCAATTGCGAGTCTGAGCATGTTAAGACGGTGAATCGGATTGGAAGAATTTTTATCCGTCTTATGAGGAGAAATATGGCACGGGACAAATATTATCTTATCCAATTTTCTTTTTTCGAGTACGTACTGTGTAGTAATCAAATGACCGATGTGAATCGGGTCGAATGTACCTCCGAATATTCCCACTTTTAGACTCATATTTTCCCGATTATATTTTTAATTATCGACCTTTTCCGCTCGATTTCGGATGCGTAGAAATCTTTTAGATTGCCTCTGCTAATTTTATACTGATGCTTATTAAAAGCCAAACCGATCGCCGTCTTGATGTATAATTTTCTTATGCTTTCGTCAATCCAGCCCCTTTTGAATCTTTTGTTGGAGACAAGTATTAATTTATGTTCATTGGGAATATCTTCTTCAAAAAGTTCCTTTTGAAGAATCAGTTGTTCTTTTGCCAGCGAATACCTGAAAAACATCACAAAAAATATTGTCAAAGCAATTATAAAAATCAAACCGAAATAAAAAGTTTCCATAAAACTGACGGAAAAATTCCATGCGCCGTGAAAAAGAACCGCTGTAAAATAACCTCCGAATATCAGATAAATCTTTGAAACGCCTTCGGAAAATTTTGCCATTCCTAACATTGCGCCCACAACCGACGTCGATATCATGTGCATTATAATTGTAAACGAAGAGCGTATAACGACCAGAACGACCCAGTATTTAACGAGACCCTCGTAAGTAATAAAGTAAATAAAATTTTCGGTCATCCCGAACCCGAGTCCTATGGCTCCGCCGTAGACGAGCCCGTCAGTAATATTATCGAATTTCATCGATCTGAAAGAAAAGAGCAAAAAAAGACCTTTGGCAAATTCTTCCGCTACCGGCGCTGAAACCACGGCTTCTAATAAGTCCGGAAATATACTGTTGCCGAAAGCAGTCGTTATAAAATAACTGCCGGCAGCTCCCACAATTACCGCTCCCACTGCCCCCCATATAAAATGGAAAAAAATAAATGAAACGGGCTCCGGTTCGTTTTTATCCGTCTTCCAGATAAAGTAAAGATAGAGCGAAGCCGGCAAGAGTGAAGCTATTAATGAAATAATTATCAGCATTTGAACGGTCTCAAATATTTAACTATTCTTGATTATAAGGATATCACATACTATATTTTGAGGTAATTTTTTGCTCTTTGTTAAAATGATTATAAAATATACAAATTTTTCAGACGGTATCCATCAGATTAAATTCGACGAACCGGTTAAAAATATCGGTTTGGACGAGAGTTTCTACGGCAATGTAGTAGTCAATTGCAGGATGGATAAATCGGCGCATCAGATAATAATCGATTTCGATGTGGACGCAAGCGCCAGATTGACGTGCGACAGATGCAATTCAGAATACGAAACGAGTTTGCACAATCATTTTCAGTTGAGTTATCTCTTTTCAAAAGAGAACTCGCGCCTGGAAGAATATAATGTTTTTTATTTGTCGCCGGACGAAGACAAAATCGACATAACGAAAGACGTGTTCGATTACGTCGAATTGGCGATACCTCTGAAAAAATTATGCAAAGAAGAATGCAAAGGTCTCTGTCCTCATTGCGGTCAGAATCTGAACGAAGGCAGTTGCAATTGCGATATAAAAGTTGATAATGATATTTGGGAACCACTGAAAAAATTGAAATTCAATAACTAAACAAAGGTCGAACGATGCCTAATCCGAAACGTAAAATGTCAAAAAGCAGGAGAGATAAGCGCAGAACTCATTACAAAGCTTCGGCTCCTTCCTTAAGTCGCTGCTCTCAATGCGGTGAATTGAAATTAAGTCACCGCGCTTGTCCTAATTGCGGATACTATGCTGGCAAGTCAGTATTTGTACCGGAATCATAAAAATAATCATTGTTTAAATGAATTCTAATATTTCCGACATCAAATGTAGAATTGCAATTGATGCTATGGGGGGAGATTATGCCCCCCTTAATAATATCCTGGGCGCTCTCGATGCAATTAAAGAAGACAATTCGATCGATATCACTTTGATTGGCAACCGCGAGGAAATTCTAAAGACTCTCGCAAAAGAAAAAATCGAGCTTGACGAAAATCTTATTCATCACGCCTCTCAAACAATCGAAATGGACGACTCGCCGGTTTCTGCCATCAAATCGAAACCGGACTCTTCGATTGTTGTGGGCGCAAAATTAATTAAAGAAAAGAAAATAGACGCTTTTGTAAGCCCCGGGAATACAGGAGCTGTAATGGCTGCTTCGACGCTTATTATGGGCAGAATTAAAGGAGTTAGCCGGCCGACAATCGGAGCTACATTCCCGACATCCGAAGGAAAATTTTGTCTTGTATTCGACGCCGGGGCAAGCGTCGACAGCAAACCGCAGCACCTTTTCGAATACGCGGTTTTGGGAACTATCTTTGCCAAAGAAATTTACGGAATAAAAAATCCTTCCGTAGGACTGCTCAGTGTCGGCGAAGAAGAAACTAAGGGCAACGAACTTGTTTTCTCGACTTATCAGCTTCTTAAAAATTCTAATCTCAATTTCATCGGTAATGTAGAAGGAAGAGATATCCTTAACGGCAAAGCAGATATTGTAGTTTGCGACGGCTTTGTCGGAAACATATTGCTTAAATTCGGCGAAAGCGTACTTACATTCCTGAGAACAAAAATAAAAGATTATGCGAACGAGGGGCTCCTTAATAAAATTAAGGCGCTAGTTACTAAAGGCGTACTGAAAAAGTCGCTTGCGGATATGGACTATCAGAAGTACGGAGGCGTACCCCTCCTCGGAGTGAACGGTATCAGTATAATAGGACACGGCTCAAGTACCCCTTTGGCAATCAAAAACATGATTTTAAGAGCCAGAGAGATGCATCAAAAAAATCTTATTCAAAAATTCGAGGAAGCAATTAAAGAATATGGCAACTCCATATAAACCAATTAATGCTGCAATCACGGCTGTAGGGATGTACGTCCCGGATAAAGTCTTTGACAATAAATATTTCGAATCGATTGTTGAAACTTCCGACGAGTGGATTATAACGCGGACGGGCATAAAAGAAAGAAGAATTTTGGAAAACGGAGCAACGAGCGACTTGGCAGTAGGCGCTATTCAGGACTTGATTAAAAACTCGGATTTGAAACCCGAAGAAATTGATGTAATAATTATTGCTACCGTTACGCCCGATATGTTTTTTCCGTCGACGGCTTGTTTGGTTCAGGATAAAATAGGCGCAAAAAACGCCTGGGGATTCGATCTTTCGGCTGCATGTTCAGGATTTTTATTTGCTTTGCAAACCGGCGCCGCATTGATAGAATCCGGCAGATACAAAAAAGTGCTGGTCGTCGGAGCCGATAAAATGAGCTCTATTACGGATTATACGGACCGCAATACCTGCATCCTTTTCGGCGACGCAGCTTCGGCGGTTTTGCTCGAACCGACCGAAGATTTATCGTATGGCATTAAAGATTCTATCCTGCATTGCGACGGTTCCGGGAAAGACAGTCTTTACATGAAAGCCGGCGGAAGTCTTATGCCCGCATCTCACGAAACCGTCGACAAAAAACTCCATTATATTTATCAGGACGGTAAAGCTGTATTCAAAGTAGCCGTAAAAGGAATGGCGGACGTCTCTTATGAAATAATGGAAAAAAACAATCTAAAACCCGAAGACGTCGCTTACCTTGTTCCTCATCAGGCTAATTTACGCATCATTTCCGCTACTGCCGAACGGATGGGAATTTCACAGGATAAAGTAATGATTAATATTGATAAATACGGAAATACAACAGCCGCCACAATACCTCTTTGTTTGACTGAATATTATCGCGACGGTAAATTGAAGAAGGGCGATAATCTTATCCTTTCGGCTTTCGGCGCCGGATTTACATGGGGAGCTATTTACTTAACCTGGAGTATGGATTGATGGGTAAAAAAGCCTTTATATTTCCGGGACAGGGTTCTCAGTACGTCGGGATGGCAAAAGATTTATTTGAGAACTCCGTCGAAGCCAAAGAAATGATTTTAACCGCCGAAGAAGCCACGGGTTTGCCGTTAAGAAATCTGATGTTTAACGGACCCGAGGAATCATTAAAACAAACGGATGTTACGCAACCGGCAATCTATCTTCATAGCGTTGTTCTAAGCAGTTTGATAAGAACGCTGGAACCCGATTTTGTGGCGGGACATTCTCTCGGGGAATATTCTGCTTTGACTGCGGCAGGAGCCGTTCAATTTTACGAGGCGGTCAAACTCGTTCATGCGCGCGGTAAAGCAATGCTGAAAGCCGGCATTGAAAAGCCGGGCACAATGGCTGCGGTAGTCGGATTGAAGCCTGAAAAATTAATAGAAATTTGCAATCTTGCCAGCAGTGATGGCATTGTACAATGCGCCAATTTTAATTCGCCCGGACAGATTGTAATCTCCGGTTCGGTAACCGGCGTCAGAAAAGCTATGGAAATTGCCAAACAAGAAGGCGCTAAGTTAGTGAAAGAACTGGTGGTAAGCGGAGCGTTTCATTCGCCTTTAATGGAAAATGCAAGAGACGAATTGAAAGAAACGCTCGATTCGACGCCGTTTTACGACGCTAAAAAACCGGTCTACACAAACGTTACGGCTAAACCCGTACAAAACAAGGATGAAATAAAAGAGCTGTTGTTGGCTCAGCTTACAAGCCCCGTGCGCTGGGAAGAATCGATAAAGAATATGATTGATGACGGCGCCGATGAATTTTATGAAATCGGTCCAGGCAAAGTTTTGCAGGGATTGGTTAAGAGAATTAATCCGGATGTCCGTATATTCGGTATCGAAAAATATTCAGATTTGGATAGGTATCTCTGATGGCCGAAGAAAAAAAGTTCGAAAAGAAAATTAAGGGTCTTTATGTCGATCCGCTTATCTTTACCCACAAATTTGTAAAAGGGTGCGACGCCTGTATCTGTACCGGAGAGTGTTGTTATTACGGAGTATATACTGATAAGTACGAAGCCGACAAAATCCTGGCTATGAAAGATAAAGTCATTGCAGCTATGGACGATTCCCAGATTAAAGATCCGGATAAATGGTTCGAACCTCCGGAAGAAGATGAAGACTTCGAATCCGGCATAGCGGTTGGCACTCAGGTCTATAACGGAAAATGCGTCTTCCTCGATAAAATCGGGTACTGTACGTTACAAAAAATGGCAATGCAGGAAGGAATATACAAGTGGGAATATAAACCTTTCTACTGCATAATTTTCCCTTTGGTGGTCTACGAAGGCGCGCTTACTATCGACGACGACCACTTAAATCGTCTGCATTATTGCAATAAACCCGAGAATCAGCCATCTACGGTTTTCGAAACCTGCAAAGATGAAATTATCCATATTCTCGGCGAAGACGGCTATAAAGAACTAGCGGAATACAGAGAGGAATATTTCAAAAAATTGAATGAGGGGAAAATTGAAGTTAAAGGATAAAAGGGCAATAGTTACCGGAGGCACACGGGGCATCGGCAGAGCTATTGTTAAAGAATTGGTAAACGAAGGTTGCTCGGTGGTATTTACATATCACAGTTCGGAAGAAGCGGCTCGTCAACTCGAAACCGAGCTCGGCAATCAAAATGTATTCGGTATTAAAGCCGACGCCGCTTCGTTTGAAGACGCGGAAAAGACGGTTAAATTTGCAATCGAAAAATTGGGAGGCGTCGATATACTCGTCAACAACGCCGGGATAACGAAAGACAATTTGCTCTTGCGGATGTCGCCTGATGATTTCAACTCGGTTGTAGATACAAATTTGAAAAGCGTTTTCAACTATACGAAAGCCGCTCTAAAGAGCATGATTTCTCAACGATACGGTAAAATTGTAAACATCAGTTCCGTCGTGGGATTGACCGGAAATGCGGGACAGGCAAATTATGCCGCTTCGAAAGCGGGCATAATCGGTTTTTCAAAATCAAACGCAAAAGAACTCGCTTCCAGAAATATTAATGTGAACGTAGTGGCTCCGGGATTTATCGAAACCGATATGACAAATAAATTGACCGACCAGCAAAAAGAAGCTATATTAGCGAATGTTCCTATAAAAAGATTGGGTAAACCCGAAGACGTTGCTAAAGCCGTGGCGTTTTTATGCAGCAGCGATTCGGATTATATAACCGGACAGGTTATAACCGTCGACGGCGGTATGGTAATGTAATATAAAATGTTTCTAATTAATAATTAATTATTCAATAACATTTAAGGAGTAAAATAAATGGACATTGAAGCAAAAGTAAAAGAAATAATCATGGACAAGCTCGGCGTTGAAGAATCTCAAATTACACCCGAGGCATCCTTCACAAACGACCTTGGCGCTGATTCATTGGATATCGTAGAATTGGTTATGGGTTTCGAATCGGCTTTCGATATTTCGATTCCAGACGAAGACGCCGAAAAAATTGCTACAGTCGGCGATGCAATCAAGTATCTCAAAGAAAAAGTAAGTTAATAATAGAGAGGCTGTTCGACCGAACAGCCTCGTTTTTCTTTTATTAAAAACGGGAATATTATGCAGAAAAGAAGAGTCGTTATAACCGGAATGGGGGCGGTAACGCCGATTGGAAATAATATTAAAGATTTCTGGGAAGGTTTAATTTCCGGAAAAAACGGAGCGGGCAAAATTACTAAATTCGACGTATCCGAATTTACGACTCAATTTGCCTGCGAACTGAAAAATTTCGATCCTGCCGATTATATCGATAAAAAAGAACTCCGCAGAATGGATTCATATACTCATTATGCGCTCGCTTCGGCAGCCATGGCTTTGGAAGATTCCGCAATAGACCTCTCCAAGATTAACAAAGAAATGGCGGGCGTGGTGTTCGGAAGCGGCATCGGAGGCATTTGGACTTTTGAAGAACAACATTCTGCATTTGTCAATGGGGGACCCAAAAGAGTAAGTCCGTTCTTTGTTCCCATGATGATTCCCGATATTGCAGCCGGTCACATTTCAATCAAATACGGGTTGAAAGGACCGAACTATGCGACTGTATCCGCATGCGCAACTTCTTCTCATGCAATAGCAGATGCATTTATTCTTATTCAAAGAGGCTCTGCCGATCTGATATTTACAGGCGGATCAGAAGCGCCGATTACTCCGATGTCGATTGCGGGATTTAATTCGGCGCGAGCTCTCTCTACGTGGAACGACCGTTATATGGAGGCTTCCAGACCGTTCGACAAAGACCGCAACGGTTTTGTAATGGGAGAAGGAGGCGGCGTTATTGTACTCGAAGAGCTCGAACACGCGTTGGCAAGAGGCGCCAAAATTTATGCGGAAATTGTCGGCGTCGGATTAACCGGCGACGCTTATCACATTACGGCTCCCGCTCCTAATGGCGAAGGAGCTGCCCGCGCCATGAAAGAAGCCCTTCGCGACGCAGATGTAAAACCCGAAGAAGTCGATTATATCAACGCTCACGGCACTTCGACAGAATTGAACGATATCAACGAGACAAAAGCTATTAAATCGGTCTTTGGCGATCATGCTTACAAATTGAACGTCAGCTCCACTAAATCGATGACGGGGCATTTGCTCGGCGCCGCAGGAGCCGTTGAAGCAATCGCCACAATATTAGCAATAAAAAACAGCTCTATTCCGCCGACAATTAACCTTGAAGAACCCGATCCCGAGTGCGATTTGAATTATACGCCGAAGAAGCCCGTAAACAGAGAAATTAAATATGCGATCAGCAACACTTTCGGATTCGGAGGTCATAACGCCAGTCTGTTGTTTAAAAAGTTCGAAGGATAATCTTGTTTGGAAGGTTTATCAAAAATATTTTTTCCCGCAAGGAACGAAAATATATTAAAGATTATCTGTTCGACATCGAACTGCTTGAAAGCATTTTGGGCTTCAAAGTAAAAAACGCAGAATACTACATTAAAGCTCTAACCCACAGATCGTATCTCGAGCTTTTTCCGGAACTCGAAAAATCCAACGAACGACTCGAATTCCTCGGCGACGCTGTCCTCAATATGGTTGTGGCCGAATATTTGTTTCGTACATATTCCACTCAGGAAGAAGGCTTTCTTACCAAGGTACGCTCCACAATTGTAAACAGAGCCAATTTGTTCGCATGCGCGGAATACCTCGGAATTGTCAGGCTTTTACTCTATAACCAAAAATATATCGACCAGACCGCGGAAGGAATGAAAACAATTTTATCCGACGCTATCGAAGCTCTGATAGGCGCCATTTATCTGGACAGGGGATTAAAATACGCGAAACAGTTTATTTTAAGAGCCGTAATTTTACCGTCTAAAGAACACGGGAATATATTGAAAGACCAAAATTATAAAGGACAATTGCTCGAACTTACCCATTCGAAGAAAATCAGCTCGCCCAGATACGTCGTTGTTAGCGAAACAGGACCGCAGCACGACAAGGAATTTGTTG
Source organism: Melioribacter sp. (assembly GCF_049325435.1). NCBI lineage: Bacteria > Pseudomonadati > Ignavibacteriota > Ignavibacteria > Ignavibacteriales > Melioribacteraceae > Melioribacter > Melioribacter sp. The sequence continues at coordinate 73,882 of NZ_JBMOLD010000013.1, forward strand.
TGGATGTTTTTGTGAATAACGAAAAACTCGGCAGCGGTAAAGGGAAGAACAAAAAAACCGCAGAACAAAACGCCGCGAAGGACGCCCTCTCGAAAATTAATGACGCCCCCTCTTCATCTTAATACTTTTAACTATATTAGCTATGCTAAATAATTTATAATTTCCATTAAAGAGAGTAATAAATATGGAGACCCCATTATTTAACGACAAATTTGTCAATCGCCATGTCGGACCCGACGAAAGCGATATTAAACAAATGTGCGACACAATCGCCGTTTCTTCGCTCGATGAACTTGTTGAAAAAGCTCTGCCTGAATCAATACGCAGCGAAAAAAAGCTCGAGCTGGACGAACCGTTGAGCGAATACCACATGATCGAAAGACTCACGGAAATTGCAAACGAAAACAAACTTTTCAAGAATTATATCGGACTCGGTTATTATCCCGTCATTTTGCCGGGAGTAATTCGGAGAAACATTCTGGAAAATCCCGATTGGTACACTCCTTACACTCCGTATCAGGCAGAAATATCGCAGGGAAGGCTGGAAGCCTTGCTCAATTTCCAGACTATGATAATCGACATGACAGGGTTGCCGATTGCAAACGCTTCGTTACTCGACGAAGCGACAGCGGCGGCCGAAGCGATGGCAATGCTATTTAATTTTCAGAAAAACGGAAAGAAAAACGCCAATAAATTTTTCGTATCGAATGACGTTTTTCCTCAAACAATTGAAGTGCTGAAAACGAGAAGCGAACCTATCGGTATTGAACTCGTGATAGATGAGCCCGGGAATGCCCGGTTTGACGAATCGTATTTCGGGCTTATTGTTCAATATCCCGCTTCCTCCGGAAAAATTATCGATTATTCGGAATTATTCAAAAAAGCAGACGAGTTCGGAATTCTCAAAGCTGTGGCTGCTGATTTAATGAGTTTAGCTCTTCTGACTCCTCCGGGAGAATTCGGCGCCGACGTAGCAGTTGGCGCAACGCAGCGCTTCGGCGTGCCGATGGGATTCGGCGGTCCGCATGCGGCTTATTTTGCGACCAAAGAGGAATATAAAAGATTCGTACCGGGCAGAATCATCGGAGTTTCGATCGACCGCCACGGAAACAGAGCCCTGAGAATGGCGCTTCAAACCAGGGAACAGCATATCAAACGAGAGCATGCGACTAGTAATATTTGCACTTCTCAGGCATTGCTCGCTGTAATGGCTTCAATGTACGCAGTCTATCACGGTCCCGAAGGAATTAAAAATATTGCCGAGCGGATTCATTATTTGACATCGTTGTTGAATAGTCATCTTAAAAATATGGGGCTGAATCAACTTAACGATTTTTATTTCGATACGCTGCTAATTAAATTCAAAAATCCTTCGGAAGTAGAGTCCGTTCGTAAACTGGCGCTCGAAAGAAAGATTAATTTCCGCTATACTGATACCGACAAGATAAGCATTTCAATTTCGCAAGCTACTACATTTGAAGATATTGCTGAAATCGTGGAAATCTTCGATAAAGCGCTCGGACTCTCATATTCGACGAAAGTCGACAAAATCGAATTCGATTACTATGCTATCCCTGATAAATTAAAAAGAAGAAGTCCGTATTTGACTCACCCGGTATTTAATAAATATCATTCCGAAACCGAATTGATGAGGTATATCAAGAGTTTAACGGTCAAAGATTTTTCATTGACGACTTCGATGATTTCTCTCGGATCGTGCACAATGAAATTGAACGCCGCCACGGAGATGTTCGGAATTAGCTGGGAAGAGTTTACGGAAATTCATCCTTTCGCGCCTTCCGATCAGGCGGAAGGTTATTTCAGAATAATAAAAGAATTGGGCGACGATTTGATGAAAATAACAGGATTTAAAGGAATTTCTTTCCAGCCGAATTCGGGCGCACAGGGAGAATATACAGGACTGATGGTTATACGCGCTTATCATAAAAGCAGAGGAGAAGGCAACAGAAATATTGTTCTGATACCATCTTCTGCGCATGGTACTAATCCTGCAAGCGCCGTTATGGCGGGCAACAAAGTAGTGGTTGTCAAATGCGATGAAAACGGCAATATCGATTTGAACGATCTCAAATCCAAAGCCGAAGAGCATAAAGATAATTTATCGGCATTAATGGTTACTTATCCGTCCACTCACGGAGTTTTTGAAGAAGATATCGTGGAAATTTGCAAAATCATTCACGACAACGGCGGACAGGTTTATATGGACGGAGCAAATTTAAATGCGCTCGTCGGGTTGGCATACCCGGCGGAAATAGGCGCAGACGTATGTCATATAAATCTCCACAAAACATTTGCAATTCCGCACGGAGGCGGAGGTCCGGGAATGGGTCCGATTGCCGTCGCCGAACACTTAAAACCGTTTTTGCCGGGACACCCGCTTGTGAAAACCGGCGGCGAAAATGCAATATCGGCGGTTTCCGCCGCTCCTTTCGGAAGTCCGCTCATTTTAATTATTTCTTATGCTTACATTAAAATGATGGGCGGCGAAGGCTTGACTCACGCTACAAAAGCGGCAATTCTGAATGCGAATTATCTCAAAGAAAAACTGAAAAGTTATTTCCCGGTTCTCTATTCCGGCAAAAGAGGATTTGTAGCGCACGAGCTGATATTCGATACGAGAAAGTTCAAACAGACGGCAAAAATTGACGTGGACGATATTGCCAAACGATTAATGGATTACGGATTCCATGCTCCGACCGTATCATTCCCCGTTCCGGGAACATTGATGGTCGAACCGACGGAAAGCGAATCGAAATACGAGCTTGACAGATTTTGCGACGCCATGATTTCAATCTATAATGAAATTAAAGAAATCGAAGAAGGCAAATTCGACGCCGAAGACAATGTATTGAAAAACGCGCCGCATACTCCGTTTGAATTGTCTGCTGACGAATGGAACCATTCGTATACGCGTACAAAAGCGGCTTTCCCGGTGGACTATCTTAAAATCTACAAACCGTGGGTTTCGGTAGGCAGAATAAACAACGCTTACGGCGACAGAAATCTCATTTGCAGTTGTCCGCCCGTATCTCAATACGAATAACGGAAGTATATGTATAACAACAACGAATGTGAATTGCTGAAAAATTCAAAGCGGATTGCGGTGGTAGGCTTATCACGCAATCCGTTTAAAACAAGCAGAATGATTGCCGATTATTTGATCCGCAACGGCTACGAAATAGCGGGCGTCAATCCGAATTTGAACGACGACTTCGATATACCGGTCTTTAAATCTCTGACCGATATCCCTTTCGATATCGATATTGTTAATATTTTCAGAAGGTCTGAAGATATTCCGGAACTGATTCCCGACATACTTGAAATTAAACCTCGCGGAGTCTGGCTGCAGCTTGGAATACGCAACGACGACGCTGTCGCTCCGTTAATCAAAAACGGTATTACGGTTATACAGGACGAATGCATTAAGATTGTTCACTCGATGTGCTTCGGAGGATAGATAATTGAGCGATTCTTTTCTTTCAGAAATAGAGCTTTATTATTCGGATGCGATTGAAGGAACAAAAACGATTGTCTTGAGTCGGGAAGAATCGCATCATTTGACCAAAGTTATGCGTCACAATACCGGAGACGAAATTTACGTCACCGACGGCAAAGGGAATATCTACCGGACAGTCATATTCGATATTTCAAAAAGAGAAGTCAAAACGGAAATCAAACAAATCTATTCTTATCCGGACAAATTTAAAAATATAACCTTTTGTTTGCCGCGGCTCAAAAATGCAGAACGGTTCGAAGCGGCTCTGGAAAAATCGATCGAGCTGGGTATAACGAATTTCATCGTTTTCGAATCGAAGAGAACCGTTGCCAGGGGCGAAAAACTTAACAGATGGAATAAAATTGCGCTGGCTGCGATGAAACAATCCCTGAGAAGCTGGAAACCCGTCGTCGGTTATGCTGAGAATTTGCATGAAATTTCTTTTAACGGTGAGATAATAATTTTCGAACAAAAGGGTAATGACACACTGACGGAATATTTGAACAATAATTACGATAGCAATAAAAATTATTTTTTCATATTTGGTCCGGAAGGGGGATTTGAAAGTTCTGAAATTGAAGCTTTCGAAAACGCTAGTCTGCTGAAACTTACAGAAAACAGATTGAGAAGCGAGACAGCCGTCATCGCCGCCGCCGCGCTTCTGGCTACATTAATTCGATAGATTTCTTTACAAGGCGTTCGAATTTATCTTTTACAAGCTCTGCTGTGTCTATTACTTCCTGATGCGACAATTTATTCTGCGAAATGCCCGCCGCCATATTGGTAATACATGAAATCGAAGAAGTTTCCATTCCCATTAAATGCGCGTAATAAGCTTCGTGGACTGTGGACATTCCGACTGCGTCGCAATTCATTCGGGCAGCCATTTCGATTTCCGCAGGAGTTTCGTATGAAGGACCTTTGTTGAACCAATAGACTCCTTCTTTGAGGGGTATCATTTCTTCGGAAGCCGCTCTTTTGATTACGTCGTTCAGATATTCCGAAGGGAAGCTGCGGTTTCTGCTTTCGATATTTCCCGCTCCCATAACTTCGGCCATCTCTTTTTTGATATTAAAAGAAATGAAAGAGGAAGTAAGCATTAAATCTCCGGGTATAAAATATTTATTGACTCCGCCCGCCGCGTTTGTAAGAATGATTTTTTCTACGCCCATTTGAGATGCAATATGAACAGGCAGCAGGCAATCTGAAAGTCTGTAACCTTCATAGAAATGAAGTCTACCCTGAACGAGTAATATTTTTTTATTGTTGTATTCGACGAAATGAAGATAACCTTTATGACCTTCCACAGTCGATTTCGGATAACCGGGAATTTCGTTTGTCGGAATAGTAAATTTATTAACGAAGTTATCCGCAAAGCCGCCCAAGCCGCTGCCGAGTACAATGCAAATCTCAGGTTTAAAGGGAATTATTCCGCCGATATTTTCAATTATATTTTTGTATTTGTCTTTTAAGTTTATCATCAGATTAATATTCCCGCAAGAGTGGCGGTAAGTAGATTCGCCAGAGTTCCTCCAATAACGGCTTTAAGGCCCAGTTCTGCCAGGTCGCTCCTTCTGGAAGGAGCCAAAGGTGAAATTCCTCCGATTTGGATGGCAATTGAACTGAAATTTGCAAAGCCGCATAAAGCGTAAGTTGCCATGAACATGGCTTTTTCATTTGTGAAAATATTCGATTCTATTAGAGCGCTCATATCGAGATACGCTACAAATTCATTTAGCACAACTTTAGTCCCGATCAAACTTCCGAAATGATATGCGCTTTCCCACGGAACGCCGATGCCGTAAGCTAAAAATTGCAGTACTGAACCGAACAGGAATTGCATACTTAATTTTGCGTCGAATTTATCTTGCAGGAAAGAATTGATTCCCGAAAAATCGCCCAGCCAGCCGAGAAAATAATTAATCATTGCTATCAAAGCGATAAAAGCGATTAACATGGCTGCAACGTTCAATGCTAAAGTCATTCCTTCGGACGCGCCTGCCGCGGCTGCTTCGATCACGTTCGAAGCGGATTTTTCGACTTTTACTTTTACTTTGCCCTTCGTTTCGGGCTCTCCGGTTTCCGGGAAAATTATTTTGGAAATCAATAACGCCGCCGGAGCGGCCATAACGCTGGCGCCCAATAAATGAGTGGCAAAAATCAATTGGGCTTCTTCGAGAGGGATATTGTGCGTTTTTGAAAAAGCCACGCCCAATATTTGAATATAAGCCGCCATAACCCCGCCGGCGATGGTAGCCATTCCGCCCACCATTATAGTCAAAAGTTCACTTTTGGTCATTCCTTTCAGATAAGGTTTAATCATAAGAGGCGCTTCTGTTTGACCGACGAAAATATTGGCGGTGCATGAGAGCGATTCGGCTCCGCTTGTTCCCATTACTTTAGCCATTATCCATGCCATCCCTTCGACGATCTTTTGCATTATTCCCAAGTAATAAAGCACCGACATCAAACTGGCGAAGAATATAATGGTCGGTAAAACCTGGAAAGCAAAAAAGACTCCCATGCTTTCTTCGTTTCCGGGACCAAGACCGAGACTACCGAATACGAATTTTGCCCCTTCAGTAGTAAAATTAAGAATAAGAACGAAAAAGCTGCTGATAAATCTGAAAAATTCCTTAGGCCATCCGAGCGGCGAAAAATATGATCCGAGAATATCTCCCTTCAGAATTATAATTGCAAAAGCAATCTGGATTAACAAACCTGAAATTACGAGTCGCCAATTGACCTGCTTTTTATTATTCGACATTAAATACGCAATGCCGATTAATAAAAGTATTCCCAAGATTCCTCTGAATAACGAAATAAATTCCATAAATCAATCCGGTATATAATGACATTTACGGCATCGCGCTTCGTAGCTGTCCGATGCTCCCACTAAAACTCTTTCGTGCGAAACTATTTTTCTTTGAGTCCTGTCGGCAATGTTTCCGCAGACGACGCAAATTGCCAGTGTTTTTGTAATGAATTCTGCTGTCGCCAGCAATTGGGGAATCGGTTCGAACGGTTCGCCTCTATAATCCTGGTCGAGTCCGGCCACAATCACCCGCTTGCCCTCGTCGGCAAGTTTATTGCAGACGTCGACCAATTTTAAATCGAAAAATTGAGCTTCGTCGATGCCGATTACCTGAGCGTCGCCGGCAAGTTCCAAAATGTCTTCCGCCTTGTCTATTAATATCGACGGCAGCGACTGCTCGTTATGTGAAACAATTTCTGTTTCGGAATATCTTGTGTCGATTTTCGGTTTGAAAATTTTAACTTTTTGTTTGGCAATAATCGCTCTTTTTAGTCTGCGAATCAATTCTTCTGTTTTGCCGCTGAACATACATCCCGCAATAACTTCAATCCAGCCGGCGCCCAACGGGTAAAAATGCGTAACAGGTTCCATATTATTCCAGATTTTCCTTATCGAATGAAAAAGGGAGTAATTCTTCGAGAGTCATTTCCTTTATTTCGCCTTTTTTATTGTTCATAATGACCGACAAATCTTTTCCGCATAATTCGGAAAGCACCTGTCGGCAGGCGCCGCAGGGGGGAGTAAAGTCTTCGGAATCGCTTACAATTGCAATCGCATCGAATTCTTTTTCGCCTTCTAGTACTGCTCTGAATGCGGCTGTTCTTTCGGCGCAGATTGTCAATCCGTAAGATGAATTTTCGATATTGGCTCCCAGATAAATTTTACCGCTTTTTGTTATCAACGCGGCGCCAACATGAAAATTTGAATAGGGAGCATAAGCTTTTCTCGCCGCTTCCACTGCTTTGGAGATTAATTGTTCTTTGTCCAATTTTCTTACCATTTTTATTCGAAAGATAATTCAAACTTCTTAACTAAGCTAATAAAATTATCCGTCTTCGAGCAGCCATTGAGTGGCGAGCTCTTCGCTTACTCCGTCGATGAACCTGGAAGGCTTGGCAAAAGTAATTCCCTGGAATCTGTCGAAGATATTCATCGGATAACATACGAACAAGTTTTGTTTTGCGCGCGTCGATGCGACATACATAAGTCGCCGTTCTTCTTCCAAAGATTCGACTTTGTCGAACGATTGCGTTGACGGAAAGAATCCGTCGGCGGCATGAATTATAAAGACCGTATGCCATTCCAGCCCTTTGGCTGAATGGATGGTCGATAATGTAAGAAATTCATTTTCTTTATCCGTGGCTTCGATATCGACAACCGAATCCTGAGGCGGTTCGAGAGCCATGTCCGTCAAAAAGCTTTCCAGGCTTCTGTAGTTCTCTGCAATATTAATAAATATATCGAGATCTTTCTTCCGCTTATTCCAGTCGTCGTATTTTTCTATAAATAAATGATGATAGTATTTCATCGCAATTTCAGCCTTGTCTGCCGGGAGCGTATTCTTAGTATGAATTTCGTGTAACACATTGAAAAGATTATAAATTCTGTCGTTGTAACTATTGCTCAAAGTTTTATCGGGGGAACTTTTAATAGTCAGAATACCTTTTGCCAATTTATCCATTATTGCCCGCGCCTTTTTGGGACCGATGCCTTCATGGAGTAAAAGCACGCGATACCAGCTTACGAAATCGAGCGGATTAGAAGCGATTCTAAGAAAAGCCAGAAGGTCTTTTACATGCGCCGCTTCAATGAATTTCATTCCGCCGAATTTAACGTACGGAATATTGGCTTTGTTCAGCTCTATCTCCAAATCGAAAGAGTGATACGAAGAACGGAATAAAACCGCCATCTCGTCGAGCGGAACATCTTCTTCCCTCAACTCGAGTATCTTTTCCACAATAAAACGCGATTGCATGTTTTCGTTTGCGGCGCAGATTATACCGGGCAACTCACCGCCTGTTTTTCTGCTGTAGAGGTGTTTCGGATATTTTTCGATTGCATGTTCTATTATGTAATTCGAGAAGTCGAGTATTTCCTGCGTGCTGCGATAATTTTCTTCGAGCGTAATAATTTTTACGTCTTTGAACAGTTTGGGAAATTCCATTATATTTTTGAATGTGGCTCCGCGGAACGAATAGATCGATTGAGAATCGTCGCCCACTACCATTATATTTTCGTTTATCTGACCGAGCCCTTTAATTATTTCCGCCTGGAGATGATTGGTGTCCTGATATTCGTCAACCATTACGAATTTTATCGTATTCAGAAACGATTTGGCGGCGGGGCTGAAATCGAGCAAAAAGTTTTTAAGATAAATCAATAAGTCGTCGTAATCGAGCAAATTATTCTGTCTTTTATAAGAATCGTAAACTTTTTTAATGTCGTTGAATTTGTCGGCATATTCGAGAAAGTGGGGATATTCTTCTTCGATCAATTTCTCAATAGTCTTGCCCGTATTAACCGAAAGGCTAAGAATTTTATAAATAGTCTGTTTGTTAGGAAATCTTTTTTTGTCTTTTGTCGGATTGAGTTCGCTTCTTATTAAATTTATTACGTCTTCGCTGTCGCTTTGGTCGAGTATTGTAAATCCGCCGTCCAGGTTAACAGCCTTGGCATATTTCCGAAGAGTAATATTTGCGAAAGAATGGAAAGTGCCTCCGTTAACTTTCGAACAGCGGTTGTCGAGCAGCATAGCGGCTCTGTCGAGCATTTCTTTTGCGGCTTTGCGCGTAAATGTAAGCAATAATATAGACGAAGGATTGTAGCCCAATTCTGTCAGGCGAGCCACGCGGTATACCAGCGTGCGGGTTTTTCCGCTTCCCGCTCCCGCGATGACGAGATAATTTCCTTCGACTGCGGAAACAGCTTCGTATTGCGAAGGATTTAATTCATCTCTGTAATTAATGCTGAACCGGGATTCGTCGACAATTTCCTGTTTATTAATCCTTTTTAATACGTACTTTTTAGCCATTATCTTCGGAATGCTTTCGGTTTATTCAGTATTTCGGATATAAGATAAAGCTCCCTCAAAGTTTGAGGATTTTTCATCTTCATTCGAATTGAATCCGCCTTTGTTCGAACTTTTTTCTTTTGATATGCTTCGTTAACTTTTTTAACCGGAGATTTGAATTCCGTTTCTATTTTGGTCTGCGCCGTTTTTACAGATTCTTTGTAATTGTCGAATTCTTTTTCGGGATTCCACGAAATAGTATTCTCGTTTTGCGTTTGTTGAGGTGTTTTTATGCCGAATAGATCCTCAAGCAAATCGGGGGAAGACTCGGGAGAAGAGTTTTCTTCTCCCTCGTCGGAACTTTCCGATTTTTTTCTGGCGGCAAAAATCGAGCTTACTACCGAATAGATAAGAAAAAGCATTATCAATATTTCAAACAAACTGTCCATTACTCTTGATCTTTGTTTTTATTTTTATCTTTATCTTCTTCGGGTTTTGCAATCGAGGCTCTCATTTCAGTATCGGCCTGAATGTTTTTTATGTTATAATAATCGATAACGCCGAGGTTGCCTTTTCTGAATGCTTCCGCAATGGCTCTCGGTATTTCCGCTTCGGCTTCGACTACTTTGGCGCGCATACGAGCTACTTCCGCAGTCATTTCCTGTTCCAGAGCGACTGCAGCGGCGCGTCTTTCTTCGGCTTTAGCCCGGGCAACTTTCAAATCGGCTTCCGCCTGGTCGGTCTGTAATATGGCTCCGATATTGATGCCCACATCTACGTCCGCAATATCGATTGAAAGAATTTCGAACGCCGTGCCCGCGTCGAGACCTTTTGAGAGAACCACTTTCGAAATGCTGTCCGGATTTTCGAGCACTTCTTTGTGAGAATTGCTGGAACCGATCGTGGAAACTATCCCTTCGCCTACACGAGCAAGAATAGTCGCTTCGCCCGCGCCTCCAACAAGTCTTTCGAGATTGGTTCTGACGGTAATTCTTGCCACAGCTTTCAATTGAATTCCGTCTTTTGCGACCGCCGCGACGAGCGGAGTTTCGATTACTTTAGGATTTACCGACATTTTAACTGCTTCGAGAACATCCCTGCCCGCCAAATCGATAGCAGCAGCCTTTTCGAATCCGAGGTCGAGATTTGCTTTGTTTGCCGAAATCAAGGCATTGACTACTTTAGTAACGTTTCCGCCGGCGAGATAATGAGCCTCCAGAAGAGAAATATCGAGTTCAATTCCGGCTTTCGTTGCCGAGATAAGATTCCTGATGATTACTTGAGGCGAAACTTTTCTCAGGCGCATTCCGATTAAATCCCTGAATATCTTTACTTTTACGCCCGAAAAGTATGCCGTAATATAGAGCCCGATCGGCACGAAATAGAAAAATACCATCAGGAAAAGAACTATCGCAATAATAATAATGATCGATACCCCCGTTAAAGCTTCCATTTTAACTCCATTTTTTTATAAACCCTTTACAAAATATAAATTCATTCCGATTATTACAATTTAGCGGAGCCAAAATCAACACGAAAAAAGATAAATTTGTATTACCTTGCTAACTGAATTTGCAATATTTATATTTAAGAAACCATTTGAGCCGATTTACTGTTTAAGACTGAAAGAAAAAGAGAGGAATTATAATTATGGAAGGAAATTTTTCAGAAAGGGTACAGGAAGTCATTCGATTAAGTCGAGAAGAAGCTCTCAGACTGGGTCATGATTATATAGGTACGGAACACCTTCTTCTGGGTATTATCCGGGAAGGACAGGGAGTTGCCGTCAAGATATTGAGAAATCTTGGCGTCGACCTGGTTAAATTGAAAAAAGCCATTGAAGACACCGTCAGAACGTCGGGCGGAACTCTTACCATCGGCAATATACCGCTTACCAAACAAGCCGAAAAAGTGCTCAAGATTACCCAGATTGAATCGAAGATTTACAAATCCGATGTAATAGGAACCGAACATATACTTCTTTCGCTCCTGAGAGACGAAGACAATATCGCTACTCAGATATTGCACCAGTTCAATGTTAATTACGACAATGTAAGAGCCGAATTGAACAATATTCTTTCGAGCAAAGAAAGCCAGAAAACATCCGCTCCGTTTGCTCAACCTTTTACGGCAAAGAAAGTCGAGAAGACAAAAACGCCCGTGCTTGACAATTTCGGCAGGGACTTAACAAAACTTGCAATAGAAGACAAATTGGACCCTGTCATAGGAAGAGAAAAAGAGATTGAACGCGTTGCCCAGGTTTTGAGCCGAAGGAAAAAGAACAATCCCGTTTTGATAGGGGAACCAGGAGTAGGAAAGACCGCAATAGCGGAAGGTTTGGCGCTCCGTATTGTTCAAAGGAAAGTGCCCCGCATATTGCAGGACAAACGCGTCGTTACGCTAGATCTGGCGGGCTTGGTTGCGGGCACTAAATACCGCGGTCAATTCGAAGAAAGAATGAAAGCATTGATGAACGAGCTCGAGAAAGCAGACGACGTGATATTATTTATCGACGAACTTCATACAATCGTAGGCGCCGGCGGCGCATCCGGTTCTCTCGACGCTTCGAACATGTTCAAACCGGCATTGGCGCGCGGCGATATACAATGCATAGGAGCCACAACTTTAGACGAGTACAGAAAGTATATCGAAACCGACGGCGCGCTCGACAGAAGATTTCAGAAAGTGATGGTCGACCCGCCTTCTCCCGAAGAAACAATCGAAATCCTCGAGAACATTAAATTCAAGTACGAAGAACATCACCACGTACGATATTCGAGGGAAGCCATCGAAGCGGCTGTACGATTGAGCGAACGATACATTACGGACAGACATCTGCCCGATAAAGCTATCGACGTTATCGACGAAGCCGGTTCGAGAGTTCATATGGGTAATTTTACCGTATCGGAAGAAATACTGCGTCTCGAAGAAGAAATTGAAAAAGTGAAATTACAGAAAATACAGGTCGTCAAACAGCAGGACTACGAAGAAGCTGCCCGATTGCGCGATAAAGAACGTCAATTGCAATCGGACCTAGAAATTGCAAAACGCGAATGGGAAGCTAAAACCCAGGATATGGTCTACGACGTTACGGAAGAAGATATTGCCACTGTCGTTTCGATGATGACCGGAATTCCTACTACGAGAGTCGTTCAGGCCGAAAGCGAAAAACTTCTTAAAATGGAAGAAGCTCTCAAACAAAGAATCGTCGGACAGGACGAAGCTGTTACAAAACTTGCCAAAGCAATTCGAAGAACGCGAGCCGGTCTTAAAAGCGCTAACAGACCGATAGGTACCTTTATTTTCCTCGGACCGACCGGAGTCGGTAAGACTGAATTAGCCAAAGAACTTGCCCGTTATTTATTCGATACAGAAGACGCGCTTATACGTATCGATATGAGCGAGTATATGGAGAAATTTTCGGTATCCAGACTGGTCGGAGCTCCTCCGGGATATGTCGGCTACGAAGAAGGCGGTCAATTGACAGAACGCGTCAGAAGAAAACCGTACTCGGTTGTGCTTTTCGACGAAATTGAAAAAGCGCATCCCGACGTATTCAATATCCTCCTGCAGGTTCTCGACGACGGGGTCTTAACAGACAGTCTCGGCAGAAGAGTCGACTTTAAGAATACGATTATTATTATGACGTCGAATGTAGGTACGAAAGACATCAAAGTAACCGGCGGATTCGGTTTCGGCGACGTCACGGAAGCCGACGCATACACTACGTTGAAAAACACAGTCGAAGACGCAATGAAAAAGCTCTTCAATCCTGAATTCCTTAACAGGATCGATGAAACCATCGTCTTCAGAAGTCTCGACAAGGAAGACATCAAACAGATTATCAATATCGAAATGAAAGACCTGGTTAAGAATCTTCAGGAAAATAAGATGACTATCGAATTGCACAAATCTGCCATTGAATTTCTGTCCGATAAAGGTTTTGACCCTAAATACGGCGCAAGGCCTTTGAAACGCGCGATTCAAAAATATATCGAAGATCCGCTGGCTGAGGAATTACTGTTAGGTCAGTTCAAAGAAGGCGATAAAATAATCGTAAAACATAAAAAGAATACTGAAGAGCTTTATTTCGTTCCGGATAAAAAATCGCAGGAAGAAAATGAAGAAGTACAGAACAAATCCGACGACGAAGTAAAAAATACGGATAAAGAAGAAGAAAACAGCGAAGAAAAGAACACTATTAATGAATAAACTCGACGAGAAATCGATATCCGAAAGACTGCCCTCATTAAAAGGGTGGTCTTTCGACAATAATAAATTGATACGCAATTTCAAACTCGATTCTTTCTCGGACGCGGTTGCGTTTGTCGTCAAGATCGCCATCGAATCCGAAAAAATCGATCATCATCCCGACATCAGATTATTCGGATGGAATAATGTGGAAGTAACTCTACAGACTCACAACGTTAACGGTATTACCGAAAATGACTTTAAACTCGCTAATTCAATAAACATTTTATACTCTAATGGATAAACAACAAATTCTCGATATTTTTTTGAAAACAGAAGCCTTACTCGAAGGTCATTTCTTATTGACCTCCGGCAGACACAGCAACCAATATTTTCAATGCGCTCTGGTGCTTCAGTATCCGGAATACAATTCATTGATTTCCGGGATGATTGCAGAACATTTTAAAAACCATGAAATTGATATCGTTATATCGCCCGCAATCGGAGGAATTGTTGTCGGGCAGGAAGTAGCGCGTCAGTTAAACAAGAAATCGATATTCGCCGAACGAGAGGATAAAACCCTAACTCTAAGAAGAGGTTTCAACATCGAAGCTGGTAAAAAATACCTTGTGTGCGAAGACGTGGTAACTACGGGCGGTTCGGTATTCGAAGTAATGGATATAGTAAGAAAAGGCGGCGGTATTGTTGCGGGAGTCGGTTTTATAGTCGACAGGAGCAACAATAAGGTCGATTTCGGCGTGCCGCAGTTCAGTACATTGCAACTGGAGGTTAAATCTTTTCTTCCTGAAGAATGCCCTCTTTGCAAAGAAAATAAGATACCTCTCGTAAAACCCGGTTCCAGAAAAATCAAATAAAAACATGAAAAATATTTTCTTTTTTGTTTTTCTATTCTATGTGTCGCTCTATTCTCAATCGGAATTCAATAAATATTTTCTCGATAAGACTCTCCGTATCGATTTTTATCAAACCGGAGATAAAGATACAGAGATTATTTCATTAAACCGATTGATCGAAGAACCGTATTGGGGCGGTTCGAAAGTGAATTTAATCGATACGTTTTATTACGGTAATTATTTCCTGAAAGTTTATAATATTTCCGACAATAAACTTATTTATTCGAGGGGATTCTCGACACTGTTTCAAGAATGGCAAACTACGGACGAAGCCGATACCGTAGTTAAAACATTCGCCTGCTCGGTAACATTTCCGTATCCCAAATCGAAAGTAAGAATCGAAATCGACAAAAGAGACCGGCAAGGAATATTCATTAATAAATTTTCTTATGTAATCGATACGAGCAATTATTTTATAGTTAAGGAACGACCGAAAAAATACGATACTTTCAAAGTTCATTACAGCGGAGATCATCATAAAAAGCTCGATATAGTTTTTCTGCCTGAAGGTTACACAGTCGATGAAATGGAAAAATTTCGGAGCGATTGCAACCGATTCGCGGAATACCTTTTTGAATTTTCCCCTTTCGATGAACTGAAAGAAAGAATCAATATCTGGGGAATAGAAGCCCCTTCCGGCGAAACGGGCGCCGATATTCCGGCAGAAAATATCTGGAAGAATACGCTTTTAAAATCCAGACTCTACACTTTTGACAGCGAACGTTATTTGATGACCGAAGATTATTATACAGTCAGAGACGTAGCGTCTAATGCTCCTTACGATCAGATTTTTATTATAGTAAATACTGCCAAATACGGCGGGGGAGCAATTTATAATTTTTATAATGTAACCGCTTCGGACAATCGACTATCCAAATTGATTTTCGTTCATGAATTCGGTCACGGGCTGGCGGGACTTGCGGACGAATATGCCGACACGTCTACATACAATGAATTTTATAATCTCGAAACTGAACCGTGGGAACCGAATATAACGACGTTAGTCGATTTCGATTCAAAATGGAAATCATTAATAGATGAAAATACGCCCGTGCCAACGCCGGAAGACTCGACATACGCTGACAAAATCGGAGTATTCGAAGGCGGGGGATACGTTTTGAAAGGCGTTTATAGACCAACGGTTAACAGCTTGATGAGATCGTTCAGTTCTCACGAATTTAACGAAGTGTGTCGAGAAACGATAATTAAAATAATAAATTTCTATTCCGAATAATGGATCAAAAAAAACTTATAAAAACGTTTGACACTATTGCGTCGGGCAATTTCAAAACCGACGCCGAACTGTTGAAGTATGTGCTCGAACAGATAGTGAGTAAAGAACAATTCAACTTAAACGGCGGGAGACTCTGGAAGCTCGATACTTCGGCTGCCGCTTATAAATTGGTCTTTCAGACGGGCAATCTTACCAAGATTCCGGAAAATTACATGTTGTCGATTTCAGAGAATCCGATACTCGAAAAGATTTCGAAGG
Organism: Melioribacter sp.; assembly: GCF_049325435.1. Classification (NCBI taxonomy): domain Bacteria; kingdom Pseudomonadati; phylum Ignavibacteriota; class Ignavibacteria; order Ignavibacteriales; family Melioribacteraceae; genus Melioribacter; species Melioribacter sp. The sequence goes on from NZ_JBMOLD010000013.1 coordinate 89,821, forward strand.
AACGCACGATCTTAGCGGATGAAACCGACACTACATTGCTGGCGAAAGGAATATTCAGGTATTCGGCGTCGGGAGTGGGCAAGAAAGTAAATGTGAACGGTAAGAAATATTACGAATATCTTCTGGCTGTCAACAGCGACCAGATAGGGGAAGAATTACGAGATACTTTAAATGCGGTAGCCACCGTATTGACTTCAAAATTGCGCGAGAGATACCTGACTGCCATAAGAAAAAATCTGATTAAGGATATCGACAAAGCAAAGGAACTGCAAAAAAGCATACTTCCCGATCATCAATACAATTTTCATTTCTATGAAATATTCGGAGTTACAATCCCCGCCGAAATAGTGGCGGGCGACTTTTACGATTATCTGAAGATCGGCGAAGACGAGGAAAGGCTCGGTATAGTTGTGGGCGATGCCGCTTCGAAAGGACTTGCCGCCGCTGCGGAAGCGATGTATATTTCTGGAGCGGTCAGAATGGCGTCCACTTTTCAGGTAAAAATATCGCCGATGATGTTCAGACTTAATCAGCTTGTCAATAAAATTTTCAGCGACGATAAATTCGTTTCCCTTTTTTATTGCGAATTGTCTATCGACAAAAAAGGACTGTGCCTCTATTCAAATGCGGGACATAATCCGCCGTTGTTTTATAAAAAGAGCGCAAATTCATTTTTCACGTTGGATTCGACTGGACCGCTACTGGGTCCGGCTCCCAATTCCAAATATGAAACCGACAGCATTAATTTCGATAAAAATGATATATTGGTTATCTATACAGACGGAGTTACCGAATCGGCTAACAACAAGTACGAGTTTTACGGCGAGTCGAGACTTTCAGATATTATCAAAAAGAATGCTAATTTAACGTCAAGAGATATTGCTTACGCAATACTCGACGACGTTACTAAATTTTCCACGGGAGAAAGTAAATATCAAGACGATAAAACAATCGTAGTAATTAAAAGGAACGACTGATGGATTTGGTTGAAAAAATTTTTAACGCAGGAATTGTAGGAGCGGGCGGCGGAGGATTCCCGTCGCACATCAAAGCGAAATCGAAAGTCGAGTTTTTATTGGCTAACGGCGCCGAGTGCGAACCGTTAATTCATAAGGATTACGAATTGATGGTTAACTTTCCCGAAAAAATCATTGACGGCATCGAGCATCTTTTGAAACAGACAAACGCAAAAAAAACATTCGTAGGCATTAAAGAAAAAAATAAAAAAGCCATCGACTCGATTGCCGACGCAATTAAAAATCCTTCGATTAACCTTACGCTATTGGGAGATTTTTATCCGTCGGGAGATGAATACGAGCTCGTTTATGCCGCAACAAATAGATTAATCCCTCCGCACGGATTGCCTCTGGATGTCGGTTGCCTTGTCAATAATGTTGAGACTTTGTACAACATTTCAAATGCCACAGAAGAAATTCCCGTCACGAAGAAATTTTTATCCGTAACCGGCGCCGTAAAAAATCCGAAATCTTTTTTCGTCCCCGTAGGAACAAGTTTCAGAGAGCTGATTGAACTTGCAGGTGGAACTGCGTTGCAGGATTACGGTATTTTTGTAAGCGGAATTTTGATGGGACGCTTGACTTTCGATATCGACGAACCTGTTACGAAAACGACAGCTGGTATTATAGTTCTTCCTATCAATCATTATCTGATAGACCGGATGAAACGCCCAATTCATGACATGAACAGAATCGGTAAATCCGCCTGCGATCAATGCAGTTATTGTACGGAATTTTGCCCGAGATATCTTTTAGGCTACGATGTTCAGCCGCACAAAGTTATGCGCTCTCTGGCATTTACAAAAACCGGCGAAAGAGTTTGGAACCAATATGCCGACTTATGCTGTTCGTGCGGGCTCTGTTCACTTTATGCATGTCCCGAAGATCTTTATCCGAGAGAAGCTTGTAATCAAGGCAAAGATTATTTACGAAAAAACGGAATACGATACGAACAGCCGAAAGAAGTAAAAGTTCATCCCATGAAAGAGGGAAGAAGAGCGCCTTTGAAAATGCTTATGAAAAAATTACAATTGACCGATTACGACAAAGCTACGCCTTTTGAAGAAATCGATTATCAGCCGAGAAGCGTCAAGTTGTTGCTTAAACAGCATGCGGGGCAGCCCGCCAAACCGGTCGTAGTATTGAATCAAAGAGTACGCAAAGACGAGCTTGTCGCAGACGTCGAACCCGACAAGGTAGGCGCTAAAATTCACGCTTCGATAGACGGGGTAATAAAAGAAATTACCGATAATTATATTATAATTGAAAATTAATTTCCGGGGCTATTATGAACTCATTGGGATTAGTCGAAATGACGAGCATTGCAGCGGGAATGCAAGCTGCAGACATTATGTTAAAAACTTCGAATGTCGAATTGATTCTTTCGCGAACAATCTGTTCGGGAAAATATATGGTGCTCATCGGAGGCGAAGTAGCAGAAGTCGAAACCGCCGTAGATAACGCCGTCAATCAATTGTCTTTCGGCGTCATCGATACATTTGTAATACCGAACGTTCACAAAGATATTTTCCCTGCGCTGGCGGGACATTCGAGCGTAGAAATGCTGGAAGCTCTCGGAATAATTGAATCGTTTTCGGTAGCCTCTTTGATTGAAGGCGCTGATGCGGCGGTTAAAGCGGCGAGCGTTAAATTAATTGAAATTCGACTTGCAATGGCGCTCGGAGGAAAAGCTTTTTGCACGCTGACCGGCGATGTTGCTGCGGTACAAAGCGCCGTAGACGCGGGAGCAAAAGTAATTGCCGACAGAGGTTTGCTCGTCAATAAAGTGGTGATTCCCAAACCCCGCAAAGAATTGCTTAGCGAAATGATCTGATTATTCGTATTGCTTAGGCACCACACAAATGAAAACAAAATTCGTATTGTCCGAAATATTTTTATACTGGTGGTATTCATTGGGCATCACAAGTGCAAAGTCGCCTTCTTTTAACGGGCGCTCGTTTCCGTCTTTGTCGACGATTATCCCGTATCCTTCAATTACGTAATTAAGTTGCTCGTAATTATGGCTATGATATGGAGTATACCCGTTTGGTTCGAGAGTAAAAACACGCATCGAATATGCGGGCGTACCGTCCTCGGCCGATATCGGAATCTGTTTGTTAGCTTTGTATGCCCCGGAGATATCGACCGCGCGACTTTCTACTTCTTTAATATTAACTATTTTCATAATATCTCCTAAATTTCAAATTAATTATATAATTTAAATATAAAAATATCAAACAAAATTAGCGTTTTTATGAATCTGGCGGATAAATACGGCAAATGGGCAATTGTTACCGGAGCGTCTTCCGGTATTGGAAAAGAATTCGCTCTTTACCTTGCAAATGAAAAGATGAATTTGATATTGATATCGCGCAGAAGCAAAGATGAACTGGCAAAACAATTAATAGAAAAATTCGGTATCGAAGTAATAACGCTCGACATCGATTTGAGCAAACCTGAAAATATGTCTGTTGTTCAAAAGGAAATTGAGAACAGGGATATCGGCATATTAATAAATAACGCCGGATTCGGCAAGGCCGGCGACTTTACGAATCACGATATTCGCACTTATACGGAAATGATTAATCTCAATTGTTTAGCGCCGGTTTACCTGACTGATATTGCGCTCGAAATAATGTTGAATAAGAAAAGAGGAGCCGTAATATTCTTAGGAAGTCTTGTGGCATATCAACCGACGCCGTATATGTCGGTCTACTCGGCAACAAAATCGTTCGATTTGACGTTAGGGCTGGCTCTCTACGGCGAATATAAAAAGAAAGGGATCGACATTCTCGTTGTAAATCCGGGGCCTACAAAGACCGAATTTCATAAAGTTGCGGGTTCCGACGGCGGTTTCTTTCAAAGAGAAGCCGCCGACGTCGTGAAAACGGCGATGAAATCGCTGGGGAAAAAGCCTGCGGTTCTGGATGGAATTATAAATAAAATATTGGTATGCGCCGGCAGATTTATACCGGTTAAATTATCTCTGGCAATTACCGAAAAAATTGCCCGCTCGATTTATGTAAAAAATTAGAATTTTATTTTTTGCACGTCTTCGAGTCTAATGGTCTTAAGATCTTCGTCCGAAGGATTAATTAAAGATGCAATCCTGTTCTCCTGATTACTGATTGCAGTATATAGAATATTTCGGGCGGTCATTGCATTTCTGAAATTAACGTCTCTCTTTTCATATAGCTCGTTGAAAATTTCAAGCAACATTTGAAGAGCTCCTTCGTCGAGCAGATATCCGTGTTTGTCGGCAATGTAATAAGCAACCGCAAGAAGTTGTCGGGGCGTATAATCTTCGAAATAAAGCGCCTGCGAAAAGTACGCCGATAAATCGGGGTTTTTCTCAATTACGGATGTGGCTGCCTCAAAATTATCGGCCAATATTACAACGAACTTGTTTTTATGGCGAGTTATTCCGTTGAGAATCGCGTCGAAAGCTTCTTTCCCGAAATCTTCGGTAAACAGCGTTGAGAAATTATCGATCATTAATATTCCGCCGAGAGAATCTTTAATTAATTCTTCAGCGCGCAATTGAGTCGAATCCTGAAAATTCCTGACAAGGTCGGCTCTTTCCACTTTAACCAGATGACCTTTCGACAATATGCCAAGTTCGCGCAATATATTGCCGAACAATTTTGCCACTGTTGTTTTTCCGGTTCCGTCGTTGCCAATAAAGATTGTATTCAGGTTCTTTTCAATTACATGCAAACCCTTTTCCCGTTTCAACTGAGCAATCTTTGAACCGCTTATTAATTTCAGTATTCCTTCTTTTACGTTTTCCAAACCTACAAGCGAATTCAGTTCGTCCATATATTCTTGAAGTTTGAGGGGATCGCCTTTTACTCTGTATTCTCTTGCATTGTATATTATTCCCGTAACTTCATTTATATCTTCCAGAATTATCGTATTCATTACATCTTCTGTCCGGTCTTTCGGATCGATGTCGGCTATTCTAAGTAAGAGTTTTTTCTTCAGCCTTTCTAGCAGATTCCGAACAATACGGGCGTTGCCGAACTTTCTATCGCGATGTTTATATAAGTCCCTGAAATAACTCAAAAGAGCTTCTTCGGCATCGGGAGCAAGTTTTTTATTATCGCTCGAAAGCGCGCGTTTGATGATTTCCATCATTTCATCGGGCGTATAGTCTTCGAAGACTATCGATTTTGTAAATCTCGATTCGAGTCCGGGATTGCTGTAAACAAATTGTTTCATCTCTTCAGTATAGCCGGCTGCGATTACGATAAATTTTCCTCTGTCGTCTTCCATTCTTTTTAAAAGGATATCGATTGCTTCTCTGCCGAAATCCGAATTGCTTCCGCCGGACTTTGTCAATGCATAAGCTTCGTCGATAAATAGCGTTCCGCCGATAGCTTTGTCGATTACCGCTTTGGTCTTTTCTGCGGTTTGACCGACATAACCCGCAACCAGGCCCTGTCTGTCGGTTTCGACCAAATGACCTTTGCTCAAAATTCCGAGAGCTGAAAATATTTTGCTGAATAAACGCGCAACCGTAGTTTTACCTGTGCCCGGATTTCCCAAAAACAAGTAGTGGTCGGAGAATTTTTCGGTTAAATTTTCGCCCTCTTCGGCAAAGAAACGCGCAAGTTTGACAAGTTCGTTTATTTCTTTCTTGACGCCTGCAAGACCCACCAGATTGTCCAATTCGTCGAGAGCCTCCGACAAAAGCTCTTCGTTGATCGGTGTTTTGTAAGATTTTCCCTTCTCGGGTTTAAATACATTTTGAATATCGCTTACGGTTATGGTGGTTAACTTTTCTTTGCTTCTTTCGGAATCAGGCAGCGATAAGATTCGCTTGCTTAAGTTCAGTTTCGATTCGTCCAATATTTTTTTGATTAGACGCGCATTGCCGAAGGATTTATCCCGGTTTCTGTAGAGGTTAATAAGTTCTTTATTAAGAAATTCTTCGGCTTCCTTGTCCAGTCTGTAATCTTCCGACTTTGCTGACATTTTGAAAATTTCGACAAGTTCGTCCGGAGTATAATCTTCAAAAACAAAAGTATGTGTAAATCTCGATTTAAGTCCCGGATTCGATTCGAGGAAATTATTCATTTCTTCTGGATAGCCAGCGGCAATTACTACAAATTCTCCTTTTTTGTCTTCCATCCTTTTAAGCAGAATATCGACGGCTTCCTGCCCGAAATCCTGAGCGCTACCGCTTTTTTTAATAAGCGTATAAGCTTCGTCGATAAAAAGAACGCCGCCTAACGCATCCTGAATAACTTTTTCTGTTTTTTGAGCTGTTTCTCCTATATATTGGCCTACCAAAGCGGCTCTGTCGACTTCCACTACATGACCGGAGGGAAGTATGCCCATGGCTCTCAGAATGTTCCCGATTAAACGCGCTATTGTAGTTTTACCAGTGCCTGGATTACCAAGAAAAACAGCATTTATTGCAATATTTTCTTCCGATTTTAATCCGTATTTTTTCCGTTCTTTTATGAATTCGAGATATGTAATAAAATCGCGAACGGTTTGCTTAATGTTTTTGAGTCCGATAAACGAATCGAGCTCTTCAAGAAGTTCTTCCAAAGATTTATCATCCGGAGGTTTGACGATATTTTCGCGTTCTTTGGTTTTTATTATTTTTCGTTTTTCTTCATGTTTTTCTTCTTTCTCTTTTATGTAAAAATCGTTTATTCCGAAATATTTTTCTCCGACCTTAAATTCATTTACATAAAGTTCGAGTTTACCCTGACCTTTCTTCCAGAAACCCGGTAAATCCGAGCCGATATTTTGAGTGAATATTACGGAATCCCATTCTTTCGGAACGTTCAGTTTGAAATTGGTTATGCCTGCTTCCATGTCGTCTATGTAAGCGACAATTTTGCAGTTATATTCGCCGTCTTTTATGTTGAATTCTGGATTGTCAAAAATTACTTCTACGCTAATCCAATTGCATCTTTTGTCGATTTGTTTATAGTATTCGCGTACTTTTGTTTTCGATTCCCGTTCCGGGTCGAAAATCTTTATAGAAATTAATTTTATGAAGTCGTTGGGGTAGAGGAGAGAGTTTGTTTTGAAAGCCGAAGTCTTTTCGCTCGTTTTCGACAAATCGGGCAGAGCGATTTTATTTTCGTTTGTAAGCTTGAGCGACGGTTCTTCTTCGTAATCTTCCGTTTCCATGAATTTTATCAGTGCGTTATAAATAAAGTTGAATTTCTTGTTTTTGGCAAACTTGTCTTTTAGTTTATCCGCTTTGCGAAAAGCGGGCAGATACTGAAACAGATAATACATCGATTCAATATTTATCAATTCAGCTTCGTCGCGGTAATATTCCGAATGCTGAAGTAACTTTTCCGAAACGAGCAGTGCGAACCAGTATTCTTTTTTATTAATAGCGTCGGATGCAAGTCCGAGAATTTTCTCGGAATCCTTTTTCCCGATTTTTTTATCGATATCCGAAATAAGTACGGCTTGCTCGAGCAGGGTTTTCAAATAGCTCAACTTTGCGTTGTCATCAGCGCGCAGGAAGGGGGATCTGTTCAAAAGATCAAGCGCTTCCTTGTATTTTTTCAACCCCGCCAACGATCTTATTTTCGTAGACAGCGTCCATTTCAATAAATTAAGTTCATTGTCAATCGACTTATTAATATCGGCGAGAGCTCCTTCATAAATACACATACGAGAAAGGAGATAAGCCCTGTGGAATCGGATACGGGAAGAATCGCTGTCGAGTTCAACGGCTAAATTTGCGTAATCGAGGGCTTTTGTCGGATTGCCGTTTTCGAGATAAGCCCATGCTAGCGATATAATTGCTTCCGGATCGTTCGGACGGAGCGAATATAATTTTTCGGCTGCAGTAAGGGCTAAACGGTATCTGCCATTCCACAAATGTTCGTATATTTCGGATTGAAGATTATTTAAATCTTCGTTCATCATAGGGCAGCACGATAAATTGATTTTTTGTTAAATAAAATATAAAAAGTTAAGAGGATTTACTATAATTTGATAAATTTTTTGTTGCGGGGAACAATTCATGATTAAATGCGTCTTAACTGGCAACAAACGGAGGTATCATGAAAACTAAAGTTACAGTCTTATTTTTGATTGCAATAATTGTTGCGGGATGCGGAGTATGGGGAGTGAGAGGCAGCGGAAATTTAAGAACCGAAACCAGGGAAATAAGAAACTTCAATAAAATTGAAGTGGGCGGCGCTTACGACATTAAAATAAAATGCGGCGAAAAAGAATCGATCGAAATTACCGCCGAAGAAAATCTTTTGCCGCTTATAGAAACGAAAGTTAAGCACAACAGACTAATAATAGACACCCGCAGAAGTATTTCTCCCCGAAAGGAGATAAAGATTGTAGTAACCGTGCCTGAATTAAATTACATCGAATGCTCCGGAGCGAACAATATGCGCGTTTACAATATCGAAACCGAAGACCTCGACGTCGAATTGAGCGGAGCGGGCAATATTGTAATGGATGGAAATGTTAAGACATTGCATGCCGAAATATCGGGAGCGGGCAATATCGACGCTAAATCTCTTAAAGCCGAGAACGTTTATATATCGGTCAGCGGAGCCGCAAGCGCCAGCGTATATGCGTCAAAATATTTAAATGCTTCTGTTTCCGGCGTCGGTTCCATCGATTATTACGGCGACCCCGAAAAAACAAAGACCAATGTTTCCGGTATCGGCTCCATAAGCAGAAAATAATTCTAATAAATGCATAAATCTGCCGGATCTACCCTTAAGTTAGATAAAAGGATATTCTCTGAATTTTTTAATCAGACTTTACTTATCCGAAATTCTCTCCAATCTGGATCAGGAGGACTAAAACCTTTTCGAAGCCCTCATTACCGCCTCGTAACAACTTCTTAAATAGCATAATACGACCCAATATACTTTATAATATTAGAATTCGTTTTTTTACTTTTCTCACTGTTAGGAAAGATTTAAGTAAAAAACGGATATAAGCCTCATTTTTTACGTAATAAATAAGTCATTGCTGTCCTTATTTTTTGGCATATTATCTGTATATAATTAATAACCTAAATAAATAAGAGAAGAATGATATGGATGGCAATATTTTTCAGCAATATCCTAAAAACGACCGTAGTAATTTAATAGCCATGCTTCAGGATATCCAGGAAGTTCACGGTTATTTACCCGAAAAAGAAATACGTAAAGTTGCCGACCATCTCGGAATGTCGTTGAGCGGCGTCTACGGCGTAGCCACGTTTTACAATCAATTCCGTCTGACTCCGCTGGGAAAGAATATTATCAGAGTATGCCGGGGCACGGCATGCCACGTAAAAAATTCCGCCAATATTTTAATGGCTCTCGAAAACGAATTGGGAATTTGCGCAGGTCAAACTACGCGCGATAAATTATTTACTCTCGAAACTGTCGCATGCATTGGAGCCTGCAGTATTGCGCCCGTAATTAATATAAACGACGATTATTACGGACGCGTTACGGTAAAGGAAATTCCCAAAATACTCAATAAATACAAAAAACAAGAACAAGCAGTGAGCGCAGAATGAAAAGTTTTATAGAAAAATGTTGCGACCAGTGCTGGCATTCTCCCAGTACTCCCTGCGAGCTTTTCGTAGCTTGCTCTGTCGAAGGACCTCTTTGTCATAACGACGATAAATGTAAAGAAAAATACAAAAATCTCAACGAAGCGCTTCGTTACGTGTCGACGGATATCCCTGTGATATTTATCGGCATGGGCACTTGCGGTTTGGCATCCGGCGCGGATAAAGTTAAATCCGCAATCGAAGAAGAGCTGGTCAATCAAAATATTAATGCCCTGATCGTACCGACCGGCTGCGTCGGTTATTGCGCAAGGGAACCTATAGTCGACATTAAATTGCCCGGAGAAGACAGGATTTCTTACTGTGAAATTCAACCTAAAGACGTAAAGGATCTGATAAAAACAACGATAATCGACAAAAAAGTTTATAAGAAAAAATTACTCGGTTCCTACGGCGAAACAAAAGACGGAATTCCGAATATCGACGAAATCCCTTTTTTCAAAAGACAGCATAAAGTAGTTCTAAAAAATTGCGGCGTAATTAATCCGAATTCGATAGACGAATATATTGCCGCGGGAGGATTCAAAGCTTTGGATAAAGCGCTCAGAATCCTCACTCCCGAAAAAGTTATCGAAGAGATAAAAGCAAGCGGTTTGAGAGGAAGGGGCGGCGGAGGTTTTCCGACCGGCATTAAATGGGAACTGGCTCATAAAAAGAAATCGGATACAAAATACATAATTTGCAACGCAGACGAGGGAGACCCCGGCGCTTTTATGGATCGTTCCGTGCTGGAAAGCGACCCCTACCGACTAATCGAAGGCATGATTATAGGAGCGTATGCAATCGGCGCTTCGTACGGATATATCTACTGTCGAGCCGAATATCCGCTTGCAATCGAAAGGCTTGAAGACGCTATTCTCAAATGCAGAGAATACGGTCTGCTCGGGAAAAATATTCTCGACAGCGATTTCGACTTCGACCTCAAAATTAAAAAAGGAGCGGGCGCTTTCGTATGCGGCGAAGAAACCGCTCTGATAGCTTCCATCGAAGGGAAAAGAGGAATGCCGCGGCCCAGACCTCCGTATCCCGCCGACAGCGGTCTGTGGGGCAAACCTACCGTCATCAACAATGTGGAAACTTTTGCAAATGTGCCTTCAGTCATAAATATGGGTTCGGCATGGTTCGCTTCCACCGGAACAAAGACAAGCAAAGGAACAAAAGTATTTGCATTGAGCGGAAAAGTTGTAAACAGCGGTTTGGTAGAAGTTCCGATGGGCATTACTCTGCGCGAAGTGGTTTTCGATATCGGCGGAGGTATTCCCGACGATAAAAAGTTCAAAGCCGTTCAAATTGGCGGACCTTCCGGCGGCTGTTTGCCCGACTCTGTCCTCGACACGGAAGTCGATTACGAATCTTTGAAGGAAGTAGGAGCTATGATGGGTTCTGGCGGATTCGTAGTAATGGACGAAGACACATGTATGGTCGACGTCGCAAAATTCTTCCTTACATTCATTCAAAACGAATCGTGCGGCAAATGCGTCCCGTGCCGGGAAGGCACGAAAAGAATGCTCGAAATTATTGAGAGAATTCCCGTCCGGTACGGATCCAACGGAGACAAGACAGAACAACTTCAACGGTTCAAAGGAATCATACATCTTCAGAGACTAGCCAAGGTAATTCAGGATACATCGCTTTGCGGATTAGGACAAAGCGCTCCGAATCCGGTTTTGTCCGGTCTAAGATATTTCAGAGATGAATACGAAGAACATTTATTCGAAAGAAAATGCGGCGCCAAAGTTTGCAAGGAAATTCTAACATACGAAATCGACCCGGACGTTTGTAACGGTTGCGGCGTTTGTTTGCGTAAATGCTCCGCAGAAGCAATAATCGGCGAAAAGAAACAACCGCATCAGATTATTCAGGTAAAATGTACAAAATGCGGGATGTGTTTCGAATCGTGCCGTTTCGACGCTATTAAAGTTAATTAATTTCTAACGGAGATTAATATGATAGAATTAACAATCAACGATATAAAAGTAAAAGCCGAAGAAGGCATGACAATACTCGAAGCTGCCAAATCCGTCGGCATTCACATCCCGACTTTATGCCACATGAAAGATCTGTTTCCTACAGGCGCCTGCAGAATCTGCGTCGTGGAAGTTGACGGGATGAGAAATCTTACTCCAAGCTGTGCATATCCCGTAACCGAAGGAATGAAAGTTCAAACGAATTCACCCAGAGTAAGAGTCGCACGTAAGACTATTGTGGAATTGCTGATAGAAAATCATCCTCAGGATTGTTTGATTTGCGTCAGAAACAAAAATTGCGAGCTCCAGGATTTATCCGAAAGATATAACGTAAGAGAACACCGCTACGTAGGCGAAAAGAAGAATCACGCAATCGACATATCCAGTCCGTCGATGGAAAGAGACCCCGCAAAGTGTATTTTGTGCGGAAGATGCGTCAGGACATGTAACGAAATTCAAAAAATTGGAGCGATTGATTTTACGAACCGCGGTTTTAAGAGTAATGTTACTACTCCTTTCAACAAAGGACTCAATATTAGCGACTGTATTTTGTGCGGACAATGTATTCTGGTTTGTCCGACAGCAGCCTTACGTGAAAGGAGTCACGCCAAAGAAGTTGTCAATGCGCTTAACGACAAAAAGAAATTCACGGTTGTTCAGGTGGCTCCCGCAGTCAGAGCAACTTTGGGCGAGGAATATAATCTCCCGATCGGAACCAATGTTACCGGCAAAATAATAACCGGATTGAGAAGACTCGGTTTCGATAAAGTATTCGACACGAACTTCGGCGCCGATTTGACTATTCTAGAAGAAGCCACGGAACTTATAAATCGCCTCGGCAACGGCGGAGTAACTCCGATGTTCACAAGTTGCTGCCCCGGATGGATTAAATTTGCCGAACAAAATTATCCGCATTTGCTGGAGCATCTATCCACTTGTAAATCGCCTCATGAAATGGAAGGCGCTATTATCAAATCTTATTACGCTAAAAAGATGGGACTGAATCCGGAAGATATTTTCGTAGTTTCGATAATGCCGTGTACGGTCAAGAAATTCGAAGCGAGCCGGCCTGAACTTTCGGAAGATAAAATGCCCGACGTGGATGCCGTTCTGACCACCAGGGAATTAGTCAGACTCTTCAAAGTAGCGGGCATTGATTTTAACGATTTACCTGACGACGAGTTTGATAATCCTTTGGGAGAATCGACCGGAGCTGCGGCAATCTTCGGTACAAGCGGCGGCGTTATGGAGGCTGCACTGAGAACGGCATATTTCAAACTTTCGGGCAAAGAACTCGAGAACGTGGATTTGACGAACGTGCGCGGCTTCGACGGAGTTAAGGAATTTTCGGTCGATATTAACGGCTCTACCGTCAATGTAGCGGTCGTAAACGGCATCGGCAACGTACGCGGAATTCTCGAGCAAATCGAAAGAGGCGAATCCAAATATCATTTCATCGAAGTGATGGCCTGCCCCGGCGGATGCATAAACGGCGGCGGTCAGCCGATTCATCAAAAACCCGAAAAGGTTCAAAAACGCGCGCGAGCTCTCTATGAAATCGACGCTAAAATGAAAAACAGAAAATCGCATGAAAATGAATCCCTCAAGAAACTCTATAATGAATTTCTGGGGGAACCGAACGGTCATCTGTCGCACGAACTGCTGCATACAACTTACGTTAACAGAAAAAATATATTAGAAGAATTATGATTTGATGGGAATTGTATCGACCATAGGACAACGATGCAAAAGATGTTATTCCTGCATCAGGGAATGTCCCGCCCGCGCAATACGGGTATTAAACGGACAGGCGGTTGTTATTGAAGAAAGATGCATCGTATGCGGGCATTGCGTTAAAGTATGCTCTCAAAACGCCAAACAGGTGCTCGACGACATGGGAATAGTTTTGAATGAATTACTCCCTTCGTACGACACGTATGCAATAGTGGCTCCGTCCTTCCCGGCTTCGTTTGCCGGGGTCGAAAAGCAATTCATTACGGCGCTCAAAAAACTCGGATTCAAACACGTAAGCGAAGCGGCTTTCGGAGCAGACCTGATTAGCGATAAATATAAATCTTATATAGAAAATAATTCCGGCAAAACGATTATCAGTTCGCCGTGTCCGGCAATTTACAACTGGATTACTAAGTATTTTATAGAGATATCCGATAACCTTGCCACGGTTGTTTCTCCGATGATAGCGATGGGAAGATTCCTTAAGAAAAATTACGGCGACGATATTAAAGTTGTCTTTATCGGTCCGTGCATCGCAAAGAAAAGCGAATACCTCGACGCCGAAGTTAACGATGCAATCGACGCCGTTCTTACTTTCAAAGAAATCAAACAAATATTCGAACAAAAAGAGATTGACCTTAATTCACTCGAATTTTCGTCCTTCGATCCTCCTCACGCTTATATGGGAAAAGCTTATCCGCTGACGGGCGGACTTTTGAAGACCACCGATACTCACGGCGATATTCTGGAAAAGGAAATAATTGTCGTAGAAGGGAAAGATAAAGTCGAAGAAATTCTCAGCGAAATCGCCGACAAAAAGATTAAATCGAAGTTTGTCGATATTCTGTTTTGTGAAGGCTGTATAAACGGCCCTGCCGTCGATTCCGAGTTGAATTATTATTCACGCCGTGAAAAAGTAATTTCTTTTATAGAAACCGACATCAATTCCTTCGATAAAAAAGTATGGCAAAGCACGTTGTACAACAATCGGGATATTAACCTTTCGAGAAGTTTTACCGTTAGGAATCAACGGAGACCGACTCCGCCCGAAGAAACAATTCGAGCCATACTGGCCAAGTCGAATAAATTTACGAAATCCGACGAGCTCAATTGCGGAGCCTGCGGATATCCGACGTGCAGGGAATACGCGATTGCAATTGCTAAAGGTCTGGCTGAAGAAGATATGTGCCTGCCGTATTTGATCGACAAATTGGAGCAGGCGAATAAAGAAATAAGAGAAACACAGGAACAACTTGCCAACGCCGAAAAACTTGCCTCTATAGGACAATTAGCCGCGGGCGTCGCTCACGAATTGAACAACCCTCTCGGTTCAATTTTAATTTATGCTTCCATGCTGAAGAAAAAAATCGAAAGAATCGGCGGCGAGAAGCAGAGCATTGAAGACTTAAAACTCATTATCGAGGAGACGGAAAGATGCAAGAATATCGTTTCTAATCTTTTGAATTTTGCGCGTCAAGGACGTCTTTGCCTTGAAGAAATCGAAATCAAGTCGATAATCGAATCCGTTTTCAAGCTGATTAAAATACGTCCCGAGTTTGGCAACATTGACTTGAGAATAGAGGATATGACTAACGGCGTTAAAATTCAGGGAGATAGAGATCAGCTAAAACAGGCTTTTATGAATATTATTATTAACGCCTGCGAGGCAATGGAAAATTCAAAGGAAAAAACGCTTACAGTAGTTATAAACGCCACGGAAAATAAAATTAAAATAATTATTCGAGATACGGGATGCGGAATTAAGCCGGAGTATCTAAATAAAATTTTTACGCCTTTCTTTACAACGAAAAAAATGGGAAAAGGAACGGGGCTTGGTCTGGCTATTACCTACGGAATTATAAAAATGCACCGCGGAGATATTACGGTCAAAAGCAAGCCGAACGAAGGCGCGGAATTCGAAATTATTTTGCCAATCAAACAAAATTATATGATATTGAACTAAAAAGGATGGTGTTAAAATGGACGTTAAAAAAATTCTGTTGGTCGATGACGATATCGATTTACTCGAACAGAACAAAGTATTATTGGAATCCAAAGGATATAAAGTAGTAACGGCCGAAAGCGGAGCCGAAGGCTGGGAAGCCTTTCAAAAAGAAAATCCCGACGCTGCAATTATCGACTTAATAATGGAAGAGATGGATTCGGGTTTTATACTGTGTCACCGGATCAAAAAAAGCAATCCAAACGTGCCGGTTTTTATTGTTACTTCGGCGCCTTATACAACGGGTTTTAAATTCAGCGCCTCGACAAACGAGGAGAAAGAATGGCTTAAATGCGACGGGATTTTGAATAAACCGATTGTAATTGAAGAATTGGCTGCAAAACTAAAAAATATGTGATATATAAATTCTTTAATGGATGAAAAATCCAAAATATTAATAGTCGACGACGAAAACGGACTACGATTAGGAACGGAACGCCTTCTTAAAGAAGAAGGCTATCATGTGGAATCCGCATCGAACGGAGAAGAAGGAATACGACTCGGCAAATCCAAAGAATTCGACATTGCTATAATCGATCTTAAAATGCCCGACGTGGACGGATTGACTGTTCTAAAAGAAATTAAATCCGTCCACCCTAATACGGTATGTTTTATAGCCACTGCGTTTGCCAGTTACGACACAGCTATTGAATCCACACGACTTGGCGCATTCGGTTACATACCAAAGCCGTTCACTCCCGAAGAGCTTATTTATCAAATCGAACAGGGGGTCAATCAACGCAAACTAATTCTGGAATCGGAGAGGCTGAAAAAAGAGCGCGAAGAAAATCTGCTCGAGCTGGCAAACGAAAAATCGCGCCTAAATGCGATAATAAAATCAATAAACGACGGCATTCTTGTAATTAATAAAAATGCGGAACTCGTTTATTATAACTATGCAGCTCTCAAGTTTCTCGACCTTACCGAAATTGAAATCGGCAGTAAAATATTAAATATACTGCCGGAAAAAGTAGTTAAGACAATAAATAAACTATTCAATTCGGGAACATTCCATGTTAAAAGTTATTCCCACCAGATAGAACTCAAGCCAAACAATGAACTTATTGTGGAGTTTTCTACAACGCCAATTCCGAATTCGGACGGCAGTATAGCGGGCGTTGTACTGATTATCAGCAATATTACCGAGTACAAAAAAATCGAATTGTTGAAATCACAATTCGTGTCGATGGTTGCTCACGAGTTGAAAGCGCCTCTTGCCGCTGTTCAGGGATACTTGAACATATTAATTGATAAATCGATACAACTACCGCCTGAAAAACAGGAAGAATATATAAAGCGTTCCATAACTCGTCTCAAAGGGTTAACCGACCTTGTCAACGATCTTCTCGATATTTCCAGAATCGAATTGAACACGAAACAACGCGAAATCGAGCGCATCGATATCCGCGAGATAATCGAAAACTCAATTCAGTTTTTCGAACTCGACATTAAGAAAAAGAACATTTCGATAGAAACGCATTTCGATGAAAATCTTCCCGCAATAGACGCCGATTATAACGAAATCTCGCGGGTTGTGACGAACCTGCTGAGCAATGCAATCAAATACAATCGAACAAACGGCAAAATATTCATAGATCTCTACAAATCCCACAATTATCTTGTATTAAAAATCGGCGATACCGGTATCGGATTGAAACCGGAAGAGAAAACAAAACTCTTCAATGAATTTTACAGAGCCAAAAACGAAATGACGCGCGATATAAGCGGCACCGGTTTGGGATTGAGTATCGTCAAAAAAATTGTCGACTCTTATCACGGTAAAATTGAAGTGGAGTCCGAATTCGGTAAAGGGACTACATTTATTATCAATTTACCAATAAACATAAAATAACACACAGGAGTGACATATGGCTCTAATTGCAATCATCGATGATGATCCGGACATCCTCGACAGCAGCTCTATTGTGCTCAAATCGAAAGGGCATAACATCGTAACCGCCAACAATCCGCGCGACGGTTATAAAATCGTCGCAGAACAAAAACCCGATTTAATTATTCTCGACGTTATGATGGATGAGCCGGACGACGGATTCTATCTGGCTCAAAAATTCCGAAAAGAAGGTATTACTACTCCGATATTAATGTATTCTTCCGTCTCGAAAGCCACAGGTATGGAATACGACAAAAGCGAAATGGTGCCCGTAGACGACTTTGTGGAAAAACCGATTTCACCCGAAGAGTTAATTAACAAAGTCAATAATCTGTTGAAAGCAAAGGAGGTGAAATAATATGCTGGTATTAGAAAAAAACGCAATGACCGAGGAAATCGAACAACTGGTCGAAAAATACGGCCGTTCCAGGTCCTCTTTGCTTCCGATACTTCAGGATATTCAAAGGAAGCATAAATATATTCCCGACTTTGCTCAGCAGGAAGTAGCGCGCTTACTCGATATTCATCCGGTCGAAGTCTACAGTGTGATTACTTTCTATTCTTTTCTCAGCACTACTCCCAAAGGGAAATATATCGTAAGGCTTTGCCGGACAATCGCATGCGACATGCAAGGCAAAGAATCGGTAGCAAAAGCAATCGAAAGAGAACTCGGCATTAAATTCGGTCAAACTACAAAGGACAATAAATTTACTCTCGAATATGCAAATTGCGTCGGTATGTGCGATCAAGGCCCGGCTATGATTGTAAATGAAAGAGTATATACGAAATTGACGCCCGAAAAAGCCGTCCAAATTCTAAACGAATTGAAGTGAGGTGCGCTATGGAGAAAAATGAAAGAAAAGGAATCGTACTCTTTTCCGAATATAAAAGGGGAGAGGCAATTAAAAAAGCTCTCGAAAAATCGCGCGAAGATATTCTATTCGAACTGAGAGAATCGAAATTGAAAGGCAGGGGAGGAGCGGGTTTCCCGACGGCAACTAAATGGAATATGGTCGCCGCAGCCAAGTCGGATAAAAAATATATTATCTGTAATGCGGACGAAGGCGAACCCGGAACTTTCAAAGACAGGGTTCTATTGATAGAATATCCCGAACTCGTTTTCGACGGTATGGTAATAGCGGGTTATACAATCGGCGCCTCGGAGGGCATTGTTTACCTGCGCGGGGAATACGAATATATGCTTAAATCTTTGCTCGATTATCTGGAGGCTATGCGAAAAGACAATTTGCTCGGCAAAAATATTCTTGGCAAAGACGGCTTCGATTTCGATATTACAATTCGTCTGGGTTCGGGAGCTTATGTATGCGGCGAAGAAACCGCATTGATAGAATCGCTCGAAGGCAATCGCGGCGAAGCCAGGAACCGTCCGCCTTATCCGGTTAATACCGGTTACATGGGCAAACCGACGGTCGTAAATAATGTCGAAACTCTTGCGTCGGTTCCACACATAGTCCTCAAAGGTGGCGAATGGTTCAAGAAATACGGAACGGACAAATCGACGGGTTCCAAACTCTTTTCGGTTTCCGGCGACTGCGAGCGCCCCGGAGTTTATGAACTTCAATGGGGCACGACCATAAACGAGCTGCTCGAAATTGTGGGCGCAAGGGATGCAAAAGCCGTTCAGGTAGGAGGAGCTTCGGGCATATGCATACCGAAATCGCAATTCGACCGCAGCCTCGCTTATGAAGACGCCGCTACCGGCGGGTCGATTATGATATTCGGCGAAAACAGAAATATGCTGCGCGTATTGAAAAACTTTATGGAGTTTTTCGTCGAAGAATCGTGCGGTCAGTGCACGCCCTGCCGTATCGGAAATACCAAATTGTTGGAAGGTATCGAAATGATAGAAAAAGGCGAATATACCTTTGGGTATATCAATCAATTAAAAGAATTGGGACAAACGATGAAAGTGGCTTCTAAATGCGGTCTCGGTCAGTCGAGTCCGAACGCATTTATTTCCATATTGGAAAACTTCAAAGAAGAAATCTTTAACGGAAACGGAGGTCGAAATGGAAAATAAAGGAGATTTAAGAGCGCCCGTCAGTCAGGTTCCTCACAACGTGCCGATTCCCGAAGACACTTCAGGTATAGGCGGCACGGTTACAGTTGAAATAAACGAAAAGAAAATTTCCGTTCCGTTAGGCACCACGATTCTCGATGCATGCAAAAAAGTCGGCATATCGATTCCCACGCTTTGCCACCACGAAGATTTATGCATAGCAGGCGTTTGCCGTATATGCGTTGTGGAAGTGGAAGGGATGCGCACATTGCAGGCTTCTTGCTCTTTCCCGATAACTTCGCCCTTAAAAATCAAAACATCTTCGCCAATGGTGCGCAAAGCGCGTCGACATATCATTGACTTACTTTTGAGCGAACACTACGGCGAATGCTATTCGTGTATCCGCAACGGCAATTGCGAATTACAGAATTTAGCCAGGGAATACGGAGTCGATACGTATAATTTCGGACATATAGACAAGCCTCGTTACGATATCGACAATTCATCTTACTCGGTCGTAAGGGATATGAGCAAATGTATACTGTGCAAACGATGCGTGCGTACTTGTATCGATTTGCAGGAAGTTGGAGTCCTGGAAGCTATTGACAGAGGCGATAAAACTCATATCGGAACATTCCTCGAAAAGCCTCTGGCAGACGTAATTTGTATCAATTGCGGACAGTGTATTAACAGATGTCCCACCGCGGCGTTGCGCGCAAACGATCCGTCGGACGCAATCTGGCAAGCCATCGACGACCCGACAAAACACGTCGTCATTCAGACGGCGCCTTCTCCGCGTGCGGCAATCGGCGAGGAATTCGGACTTCCCGCCGGCACGTCTATGACAAGGGAATTAAATACTGCTTTACGACGTATCGGTTTCGATAAAGTATTCGATACCAACTTCACCGCAGACCTGACCATCATTGAAGAAGGCACAGAACTTATTCTCAGGCTTTACAATGCATTGGTAAAAAAAGAAAAAACAGCGCTTCCTCAATTTACGTCCTGTTCTCCCGGCTGGGTAAAATTCATCGAACATTATTATCCGGAATATCTCGATAACCTGAGTTCGGCCAAATCGCCTCAGCAAATGTTCGGGGCTTTGATCAAAACGTTTTACGCGCAGCAGGCGGGGATCGACCCGGCAAACATTGTATCGGTGGCTTTGATGCCATGTTCGGCAAAGAAGTTCGAATGCAATCGGCCGGAAATGAATTCAAGCGGATATAAAGACGTCGACTACGGTCTGACGACTCGTGAAATGGCTCGAATGATTAAAGAAGCCGGAATAAACTTGCCCGAAATGCCAAAGAGCGATTTCGATTCGCCATTCGGCGAAGCTTCGGGCGCAGGTCTGATTTTCGGCGCTACCGGCGGCGTAATGGAAGCGGCTTTAAGATCCGTGGTAGAATTCGTTACGGGAAACAAAACCGAAGATATTTTCGAAAGAGCCAACATTATTCCTCTGCGCGGATTCGAAGGCATTAAGTATATGGAAATTCCGATCGGCGACAAAGTGGGAGAAGTGCCGGCATTAATAAAACATTTAATACCGGATTGGAACTGGCTGAAAGGGGCTACATTAAAAGTTGCGGTGGCTCACGGAACTGCAAATGCGAAGAAAATAATGGAAGATATAAAAGCCGGCGGTAAGTTCTCCGAATGTCATTTTATCGAATTCATGGCTTGCCCCGGAGGCTGCCTCGGCGGCGGCGGTCAACCGATTCCGACAACCCCGGAAATCCGCAAGAAAAGAGCCGAAGCAATTTATGCTGAAGACGAATCACTCGAGATCAGAAAATCGCACGAAAATCCGAATGTAATCAGGATTTACAAAGAATTTCTGACCGAAGGACCGTGCGGACATTTATCGCACAAACTTTTGCATACTCATTACGTTAAACGCGGAAGATATATTGCCTGATTTAAGATGCCCGTCCTTAAAAACGGACGGGCTTTTTATTTCTTTTGATTTAATTATTAATTCAATATTTTACAAAAGACTTTGACGTCACCTTTATATTAAAATAAAATGAAAGCTCTTATACCGGAATGGGCTAGAAATTACGGAGAATTCTGGAGAGCTATACGCATCAGGAATCTGTGGTTTATCAGGCTCCGTTATTTTGCCGTAATATCGCTACTGCTGTTTTTGACGGCGGGGGAATTTCTGCTGAATTTTCAGTTCAGTAATCTTCAGAAAATCTCCATATCTATAATTACGCTTTCAATCTTTTCTTACAATATTATCCTCTATAAGCTCCGTAAATACACTACTTGCGACATATCGAGTTTCAATAGCCTCCATCTTTCTTTGATACAGATGATTCTTGACCTTACCGCTCTTATGATACTTGTTTATTATACCGGAATAATCGAATCGCCTTTATATATCTTTTTCATATTTCATATGATTATCGGAAGTCTTATACTTCCGGCATACGTCGTATATATTATTGCTTGCCTAATTTGTCTCGTTTTGTCGGCTTTAACCTTAATGCAAAATTTCGGCATTGTAGAGACCCATCTTATAAGCGGATTATACGACGCCAGAATTCCTCACACAATGGCTTATGATATTCTGAGTTTAATAACTTTCACTGCAATGATTTTTATTAGCGTCTATCTCGCAAATAATATCGTAAGACAGCTCTATAAACGAGAACAGCAATTGCGCGAGACCTTGCAACGTCTCGACGAAGCCGAAAAAGCAAAGCAAAGATATACTATCGGTATCATTCACGAAGTCAAGACTCCGGTAACGGCAATCAAATCAATTATCGATTTAATTCTGAACAATTATCTCGGCGACATAAATCCTGAAATAAGAGAAAAACTAAAAAGAGCGCAAATAAGAACGGGCGAGACTTTACAACTACTCAACAATATTTTGCGGTTATCCCGCTTAAAACTGCTCGATATCCGCTCAACGGAAGAAATCGACATTTTGGAATTGATTACCGGCTTGACAAATAAGATGGAAGAAACAATCAAAGCCAAATCGATCGATTTCAGAATCAAAGATTTAAGAAAAGAAAAGAAAATAATTAAATCGGACATTACTCTATTAGAGCTGGCGTTCTCCAATTTGATTGCAAATTCTGTCAAGTACGTAAATGAAGGAGGCGTCATTGAAATACTGCTCGATGAAAGCGAAAACAAATTACTGATCGAAATATGCGACAACGGGATCGGTATACCTAAGGAAGACCTGCCGAATATTTTCAAACAATTTTACAGAGCTTCAAATGTCAAAAGGAGCGAACACGAGGGAAGCGGGCTGGGACTCGCATTGGTAAAAGAAATTATTGAACGACTCGGGGGAACAATTTCCGCGGAAAGCCCTTCAAGATTGGCAGGCGAAATGCCCGGTACGTGCTTCAAAGTTTCGCTCGATTATAACTTCCAACCGAAGTCTTACGATATTTTTCAGGTCAGTCCGGACAATTACTTAAATGATAAAAGTAATCTGGAGGAATATCTCGAATAACTTTCATGGCGTCGTTTTGATTTTTAAAAATTCCATATACAGTCGATCCGCTGCCCGACATCTGGGCGAACAAACTGCCGCTCTTATGGAATTTTTCTTTCAGCGCTTTAATTTCCGGATATTTATCGAACACATAATTTTCAAAATCATTTACCAATTCGTTCATCTTTTCGTAATTCGGCTTTCCTCCGTTTATAACATTTCGATAATCGAGCTCAAAATTGTACGGTATGATATTTTCGAAAGCTTCTTTTGTCGAGATATGGATGCCGGGATTAACAATTAATATCGGATTCTCAATCTCGAAGTCAATATGCCGTAAAACTTCGCCTCTCGAATAGCCAATGGCGGGTTTTGCTTTTATAAAAAACGGAACATCCGAACCCAGTTTCAAAGCGAGTTCAAGCAGTTCATTATAACTAAGACCGAGTTGAAACATTTCATTCAGAGAAATTAAAACAGCCGCGGCGTCAGAGCTGCCGCCGCCGAGTCCGGCTCCCATCGGTATTTTTTTCTTTAATACAATCTTGGCTCCGATCTTTTTTCTCGAGTAATCGGCGAGCAATTCAGCGGCTCTTACTATTAAATTATCCTCTGAATTCAGCTCTTCTTTATCTGCATAAAATTCGAACTCATTGCGTCGTTCGATAATAATTTCATCATAGAGATCGTAAACGGGATAAAAGAGCGTATGCAGATTGTGATAACCGTCGCTTCTTTTAGAAAGAATTCTCAAACCGATATTTATTTTTGCTGGAGCTTTAATTTCGATATACTTCATCAATATATTCCTTGATTGCTTTTGTGTGAGCCGGAGTTGATCCGCAGCAGGAGCCCGCGTATAACGGCTTCTTCTCGAGCAGAGGTTTGATTAAATCTATATAATGGTCAGGATTAATTGCGCAGGATATCGACTTGTCCGTAAAATCGCCGCCGCCGCAATTCAAATAAAATCCCCACTCTTTAACCGATAAATCCTGTTTGATCTTATTTAGAAAATATTCAGGTTTGATACAATTAAATCCGACGGCAATCGGATTAAACGCAGCAGCAATTCCAACCGCCTCCCAAAGGCTTTCGCCGCTAAGCAAATTCATTTTCCCGTCAAAGAACAGATTTATTACATACGGCAGTTTTTGACTGTTACAAAAACCGCAAATAATTTCAATTTCGTCGAGATGGCTTTGAGTTTCGTTCCAGATTACATCGACGCCGCTTTCCCATAACAGTTCGATATGTTTTTTGTGATTATATTCCAATTCGTTTTTCGACAATGTACGCTCTTTTTGGTAGCAGTCTTCGGCGGGAGCGTTCGATCCCGCTATTATTATATTTCTTTCTTCACGAGCTTCAATTGCCAGGTTTACGCTTTTCTTAACAAATTCTTCAATGGAAAGCGAATGCCCCGACATCTCCACTGCAGCGGGATTAGTCCTGAATGTATTTGTCGTAATTATATCCGCTCCGGCGTCGATATAATCCCTGTGTATTTTTTGTACGATATCGGGGTTCCTCAAATTTGCTAATGAAGACCATAAATATTTGTCGTTTGCCGCTCCGTACTGCTGCAACAAGCTTCCCACTGCGCCGTCGAGAATTAAAATTTTTCTTTCTTGTCGTAATTCGAATAAATCGATGCGTTTCATTTTTTTCCGTCGAAGTATGCCACTGTTTCTTTTACAATCCTTTCGAGGTCAATCATTTGGATACATTCGAGATTATAGGGACATTCTTTTTTCCAGCAGGGAGCGCAAAACAGTCCTTCCGGATAAAGTTTAACGCCTCTGTCGTAGAGGTCGATTTCCGTCCAGCAGCTCAATCCGAACCATGCAATAACATATTTTTTGAGCGCAATAGCCAGATGCATTCCGAACGAATCCCCGGTGATTATAACCTGAGGAATGCTTTCGTAACAGGCTCCGCGACGTAAGCCTTCCGATGTAGGAGTATTGATAATCTTTCCTTTGAAATACTCTGCGATTGTATTATTTCGTTCCGTATCCTCAGGTCCTCCCAGAAGCATAATCTTAAATCTGTTGAAGGACAAAAATTTCTCGATCAATACGATATGTTGTTCAATTGTCATTTTCTTATTCGGGAAGAGGAGCGAACAGCCTGTATTAAAACCGATCACCTCGTCGTCCGGGTCAATGCCTACTTCCTTTTTATAATTATCGATGAACTTTAGTTCTTCGTCGTTAAAATTAAAGACATATTCGTCGCGCTGATAATCGAGGTCGAAAGTTTCGGCCAGATATTCCTGTCCGGTTCTCTGATTGATTTTGAATTTGAGATTGTCGTCCAGACCGAGCGTATAATTATATTCGGCGCCTTTGTTCAGCGGAATTATTTGACCGTTTTTGTTGACGCCGAACCCGAGTTTTTCTTTAGCATTAAGCTGCATGGCCAGCGCTCCGGAACGCATCGACTTATCGACGTTCATGATCACGTCGAATTCCATTTCTTTGAGTATTAAAATACTTTCGAAGTCAAACGGGAATACGCGATCGATATACGGGTTGTTGTCGAGTATCCTGAATGCGTTTTTCAATGTAATCCAATAAATAGTTGAAACAGGATACTTTCTTTTAATTGCCGGCAATTGAGCGGTTGTCATCAAAACGTCGCCCATAGCGTCGAGATTAATTATCAATATTTTTTTGCCGAATTTCCGTTCTTCCTTGCAACCGTCTTCAAGGCAATTATGATAAGGGAAACACGGTTTGTATCCGGTAAAGTTTTTGCAATCAGGTATTTTTTTCATGGTAAATTCTCTCAAAAAAAGGTTTTAATTTGTTTACGACTGTTTCGTAATCGACCGAACTTAAATCAGGATTTTCCGTAATAACGACTTCGTATTCGGATTTATACGGATACCAAATAATATCATCCGTTTTGTACTTAACATAAAGACCGAAAAGGGGAATCTCAAACGCCGAAGCAATATGCACAATCGACGTATCGGGGGTTATCAAAAAATCGAGCGAACCGACCATAGCCGCGAATACGTCGAATTTGTCGTCCTGAAAAATAAGGATTTTGCCTTTAGATATTTCTTCGGCTTTCTTCATATCTTTTTTATCGGTAAGAAGAATAACCTTCGTGTCGAAAGTATTACTCAAAAAATCGATTAGTTTTCCGTACCGTTCAACGCCCCAGAACCTTGCGTCGCTGCCGGCTGAAATGTTAATTCCCGTGAGGAATTTTTTTTTGAGCCCGTGCTTACTAATGAAATTCTCGACAAGAGCAACTGAATTCGCATCCGGTTTATAGACAATATTAACTTCGTCTTTGCCATAATCAATTCCGAGCGAGTCGGCAAAAGCGAGATTACGATCGACGATATGATGTATTTTGGAATCGGGTCTCGGTACGCGCGCGTTAAACAGTTTATTATTTTTTTTATCGAAACCCATTTTGCATTTTGCCGATGAAAAAGCGATTAGCATGCTTACCGTAAACGATACGTCGTCGTGCAGGTCAATCAAAAGGTCGGGATTAATATCCGAAATAGCGCGGATAATTTTTGCAAGATTGTTTTGTTTTTTATCGTAGACTATCAAATTATCCGTCAGTCCGTTTTGACGGAAAATGAAATGATTCGATTTCGAGCAGACAACCGTAATATTACAATCACAATGTTTCTTTAGGAGACGGATAAAAGGCGTGGAAGTAAGCGCGTCGCCGATTCTGTTCAATCTGATTATTACGACATTCGAGTTGCCGTTCAAATTCGGCGCGGTTCTTGTTTTTTCTTTACGCTTAAGAAGCAAAAAAAGATTAAGAAGAAATTTTCTCAGCAAAATTTCAATCTTCTTCAAGTTAAATCCGTATGCTGTTTTTGTTAAGCAGGATGTCAATTTTGGTCAGGAACAGATTCTCCGGAATATCTCTGAAGCATTCCTGATTTTTCGGACATTCGAGCAGATTACACATTATGCAATCCAGATCGTTTAGAATCAGATATTCGTGCCTGTCCCCAAACGGTCCCTGATGCAAAGGATTGGTAGGACCGTGCAGAGAAAGCGCCGGAGTATCGATTGCAGTTGAAATATGCATCGGTCCGCTGTCGTTAGCCACAATAAAAGCGCATCTGCTCATTAGCGCAGCCATCTGTTCTATTGTAGTAGGAGGAGCCAGATACGCATCGTCTCCTACGGTTTCTTTAATCCTTATTGCGTCTTCGTATTCCGAAGGTCCCCATAAAATCAAAAGCGGTATGTCATATTTTTTGTTGAGCGCTTTGGCGAGTTCGGCTAATTTTTCGGGGGGACATCTTTTCGACTGCCACCCTCCGGTAGGGGATATTCCTGCAAATATTTTTCCATTGAGATTATTCCGTTCCAGAAATTCTTCCGCAAATCGTTCGTCTTCTTTTCCGAAATAGAAATGAAGTCTGGGATTGTCGTCTGCAGGTATTCCGACCGATTTAAGAACTTCGAGATGAAGTTCTGCCGCATGGTATTTACCGCGCTCCTGCGGTCCGTATAGATTGTACGCGTATTTCCTTCCTCTATACGGAAATCCGATTCTGTATTTTGCGCCGCTTAAAAATGTGATTTGAGCGGTAGACGGATTCGAATAGAAATCGAATACGATATCGTATTTCCTTTTGCGTATTTCAGCTATTAATCCGAGTTTATTAATAATGCCTGACTTGGGATAAGTTAAAACGGAATTTACCTGCGAAAGCCCTTTCAGCCAGGCAGCGGAAGGCTTATCCGTCAGATAATCGATTTTTGCTTCCGGAAAAAAATTCAATAGGTTATCGAGTACTACAGTAGAAAGGACAACGTCTCCGATACCTCGCAGTTTAATAATAAGTATTTTTTTAATCGATTGATCCGTCAATTTAGATACCGTATTAAATTATTTCAAAAATAGGAAAAAAAGCTCACACGGGAAAACCGTATTCGAATTACCTTTTTTTAAAAATATTTTGAAAAAATTTCTTAATCTTGACGTAACAAATTTACAAAAATAATGTGGGGGACTAATGAAGTTATTGACAGCTTCAATTCTATTTTCTTTATTATTCACAGCATTTCCCGCCGAATTGAATTCCCAGACGCTTAAAGACGCATTCAAAGATTATTTCCTGATCGGATGCGCTATCAGCGATTTCCAGGCGGCAGGGAAAGAGCCGAAAGCTTTGGAAATTGCGGCCGAACAGTTTAATACAATAACGCCGGAAAATATGCTCAAGTGGGAAAGAGTTCATCCCGAGCCCGATAGATTTGATTTTGAACTTCCCGACAGATTGGTGGAGTTCGGTCAAAAAAACGGGATGTTCATTGTCGGACACACGCTCGTCTGGCACAACCAAACTCCGGATTGGGTTTTTAAGGACGACAATGGAAACTACCTCAATAGAGAACAACTGCTTGCAAGATTGAAAGAACATATATATACGGTAGTCGGCAGATACAAAGGAAAAATTAAAGGATGGGACGTTGTAAACGAAGCCGTCGACGAAGACGGTTCTTTGCGCAAAACCAAATGGCTCGAAATTATAGGAGAAGATTATATCGAAAAAGCTTTTGAATTTGCGCGCGAAGCCGACCCCGACGCGGAGCTCTATTATAACGACTTCAATACCTGGCATAAAGCCAAAAGAGAAGGCATAATGAGGTTAATCAAAAATTTGCTCGACAAGGGGATAAAGATTGACGGCATCGGTCTCCAGGGGCATTGGGGATTGGATTATCCGGCATTGGACGAACTCGACGAAAGCCTGAAAGAATATTCTTCGACCGGTTTGAAAATAATGATTACCGAACTCGACATCAACATTCTTCCGACGCCAAACAACTATACTGGAGCCGAAATTACTACAAATTTTGAATTACAAAAAAAATACAATCCCTATCCCGACGGACTTCCGGATTCAATGCAAACGGTATTAGCCGAAAGATATGCGGAATTATTCGGAAAATTCCTCAAATATCGCGATTCGATCTCCCGTGTAACATTCTGGGGAATTCACGACGGGCATTCATGGCTTAACAACTGGCCAATCAGGGGAAGAACTTCCTATCCTCTTTTATTCGACAGGGAACTTAAACCCAAACCGGCTTTTAATGCAGTAATCAAAACCGTTAACGAAATTAAATGCAATTGAGGAATTACAGATGAAATACTTGTTTTCTATTCTCGTCTTTATGGCGGCAATCAACATTACAAATGCGGAAGACGGATACAAACTCTGGCTCAGATACGACAAAATCGATAATCCAGTTTTAATCGAAAAATACAGGCAGTTAATTAAAGGATATTCGTTTAAAGGCAATTCGCCTTCAATTAAAGTTGCGGAAAAAGAATTGAATCTCGCATTGAATAAATTATTGGATTGCGAAATACAAACTCTCGATAATTTGCGCTCAAACGTAATATTAGCGGGAGCGCATAAAAATATTACGTTGAATTTGCCGGAAGAAATAAGCAATAAATTAAAGACCATCGGCGACGAAGGATATATAATTAAAACCTTTGAAACGGAAGGGAAACGAATAACATTAATTACAGCCAACGCCGATATTGGCGTACTCTACGGCACATTTCATTTTATTCGTCTTCTTCAAATGCAAAGCGATATCGACAATCTGAATATTGTCGAATCGCCATTAATAAAACTAAGACTCTTAAATCATTGGGATAATCTGGACAGAACGGTAGAAAGGGGTTATGCCGGATTTTCGATTTGGAACTGGCATCTTCTGCCGGATTACATCGATCCGCGTTATAAAGACTATGCCAGAGCAAACGCTTCGATTGGCGTTAACGGGACGGTACTTACAAATGTGAATGCCAATTCTCTGGTATTAACAAAACAATATTTGAAAAAAGCCGCGGCTCTTGCCGATGTCTTCAGACCTTACGGGATTAAAGTATATTTAACGGCGCGGTTCAGCGCTCCGATTGAAATAGGAAAATTATCGACCGCCGACCCGTTAAATCCCGAGGTTCGCAAATGGTGGAAAGAAAAAGCAAAAGAGATTTACGAATTGATACCCGATTTCGGAGGATTTCTCGTAAAAGCCAATTCCGAAGGGCAGCCCGGTCCGCAGAATTACGGCAGGAGCCATTCCGACGGAGCCAATATGTTAGCGGAAGCCGTTGAACATTACGGCGGCGTTGTTATGTGGCGAGCGTTTGTTTATGACAATAACGTGCCCGAAGATCGCGCCAAGCAGGCTTACAACGAATTCAAACCTTTAGACGGAAAATTCAAGGACAACGTATTGATCCAGGTCAAAAACGGACCGATCGATTTTCAGCCTCGCGAACCTTTTCATCCGCTCTTCGGCGCAATGCCCGAAACTCCTCTTATGATGGAATTTCAAATTACTCAGGAGTATTTGGGGCAGGGAACGCATCTGGTCTATCTGGCTCCTCTTTTCAAGGAATGCATCGAGTCAGATACTTACGCCAAAGGCGCAGGCTCGACCGTTGCAAAAGTTATCGACGGCTCTTTGGACAATCATGCTTTAACCGGAATTGCGGGAGTATCGAATATCGGCAACGATCGGAACTGGACAGGTCATCTCTTCGGACAGTCGAACTGGTACGCTTTCGGAAGACTCGCATGGAATCATAATTTAACTTCGGAACAAATTGCGGAAGAATGGATACGTCTTACATTCGGAAATAAAAACGAGATTGTCGAAATAATTAAAAATATAATGATGCCTTCTCGGGAAAATACGGTTAATTATATGACGCCGCTCGGACTTCATCATATTATGGGATGGGACCACCATTACGGACCGGCTCCGTGGATAAAAGATAAACCTCGCGCAGAATGGACGTCGGTCTATTATCACCGCGCCGACAGCAACGGTATCGGTTTCGACAGAACCGTAA
Source organism: Melioribacter sp. (assembly GCF_049325435.1). Lineage (NCBI taxonomy): Bacteria > Pseudomonadati > Ignavibacteriota > Ignavibacteria > Ignavibacteriales > Melioribacteraceae > Melioribacter > Melioribacter sp. The sequence goes on from NZ_JBMOLD010000013.1 coordinate 120,382, forward strand.
ACGGAAGCAACGCTGTAAGTCAATATCATTCGCCGGTTTCGGAAATATTCAATTCCCTCGAAAAATGTCCTGAAAAATATCTGCTCTGGTTCCACCACGTCCCGTGGGATTACAAGATGAAGTCCGGGAAAACATTATGGGAGGAATTGTGCAATCATTATTATGCCGGCGTCGATTCCGTAAGGTCGATGAGTAAAAAATGGAAGCAGCTTGAAGGCAAGATCGACAGCGAACTTTTCGATCACGTAAGCATGTTGATGAAAATTCAGGAAGACGAAGCTGTCTGGTGGCGTAACGCGTGTGTTTTATATTTTCAAACTTTCTCTAAGCTTCCGATACCGGAAGGATTCGAAAAACCGGATAAGACGCTTGAATATTATCAAAGTCTTGAATTCCCGTACGCACCGGGAATCCGTCCCAAATGGCATTAATCTACAACTTCGCATCCGGGAGGTATTTCAGGTTTTACCAGAAGTACCTCTTCTTTTAATAAAGCCACTTTGCCGGGCTCCATCCCTTTTTTCTTTACCACATACTTCTTAAAAGTGTAACTGACGGGCGCCAAGCCTGCTGTTTTGGCTTTGCTGTAGAATGCCGCAATCGAAGCGGCTTTTTTCAATACCGATTTCGGGACAACTTCTTTCGGATTGTCCGTACGTAAAACTACATGCGAACCCGATACCGAGCGGGCGTGGAACCAGTAATCGTTTTGCTTTGCAAAACGGAGCGTGAGTTCGTCGTTGTTTTTGCTATCCTTGCCTACGTATACGTTATATTTACCGTCGATAATAAAATGTCTGAAATTCGGTCGCGATTTATCCTGCATTTCCATCTTCTTTTTAATCCCGAGTTGTTTCTCGATAGTTTGCAATTCTTCCAATGTAAGTTCCTTATTGAGCTTTTCGTCCAATTCTTTAAGAATGTCGTATTTATTCTTCAGTTCGTTGTAGAGCTCGATCGATTTCTCGTATTCTATTTTTTCCGACTTGGCTTTTTCGAAATATCTGTCGATGTTTTTTTGAGGAGATAATTTCGGGTCGAGTTTTATTGTTACGTTGTTGCCTTCCATATCCTTTGCTTCAATTTTATCGAGTCCTTTTTTTAGCGCGGAAATATTCATAAGAAGCAGATTGCCGTAATTGGCATATTCCTTTTCTCTTGAGCCTTTTTCTATTCTGGATTTAAGATTATTAAGTTTGGCGGACATTCTTTCCAATTCGCCGGCGACATGCTTTTTTAAGGTTGCCGTCAACACTTTCTCTTTCGACAACGAATAATAATTCGACAGATAGGCATTCATAGCCTCCTGGTAAGAATCGTATTTTCCGATTATTTCCGCAACTTCGCCCGTATACGGTTGAAATATCAACGACGCGCCCGACTTGTCCTTGGCGACGATTATTTCATTAAACAGAATATCCGTAATCAACGATTTTAATTCCACGCCGTTTTCCAAAAACTCCGTTTTCATTTTCCTGTCGATGAATTTATAACGACTCGTTAATTCTTCATTGTTCATGTTTTGAAGGTTGCTCAAAATATGATCGTAAGAAGAAACAAATACGCACTTATCTATTTCTTCGGTTATATTTTTCAGTTTGTCGTCGTCGGTTTTCTTGAAAGGGAAGAAATTGTTTTCCGGATCTTGAAGAATAATGTTAGTATTTGCTCCTCTGATTAAAAAATAAAAATTAAAGTTGTCGCACGAGAATCTTATAATCCGGTCGTTATCGGCAATTTCCACTTTGTTAATTTTCGAAGGCAAAAACTCATCGAAGAAATTTCTGTAATTTTTTTTTGCCTTCGAATGGTTATTTCGGAGCAGCAGATACGGCATTTGCGGATTTGTTGAAATGATTAGATGTCTGTTGTCGTAATTGTAATCCGGTATGGAAATAAACAGCTTATCTTTTTCCTGAGTATAAATTTCTCTTGCCGGATGATCTATTATCAACTCGCGGAGTTCGATTACGGCTCTTAACAGGTATAAATAGTTTTTGAACATGGCGTCAATATTTACGTTCTATTTCGGAAAGTTCGAAAACCTTTCTCAATAACTTCTCGTCGCTTTCGGTAAATTCGACATTGCGGCGCGCTGTTACAATACGCGCAAGCTCAATCGATTTATCGATGTCGAAGACAGACATCTCGTCGATACAGCCCCACGTAAAAGAAGGTATGAATTTCGGCGGAAATCCGTTCCCGAAAACATTACACATTACGCCGCAAATTGTGCCCGTATTGAATTTGGTTCCGATTGCGCTTTTCGAATGGTCTCCCATTATTAAACCGAGAAAGCGAAGTCCGGTATCTATTTTTTTATTGTTCAGGTTTACGGTAATACCGCCGTAATTATTTTTCAGGTCGCTGTTATTGGTTCCGGCACCCAAGTTAACCCAGCTTCCCAGATACGAATGCCCGAGGAAGCCCCCGTGCTGTTTATTCGAATAAGATTGAATAATCGAGTCTTCCACTTCGCCGCCAACTTTGGAATATTTACCGATCGACGCGCCGTGATAGATAGTACTGTTGGCTTTGATTATTGAATTTCTTCCGATAAATGCCGGTCCTTTAATCATGCTGTTCGACATTATATGAACGTTTTCGTCGATATAAACCGGACCGTCGGATGCGTCAATAAAAACAAACGGCTCTATTTTAACGTCTTTGCCGATGTGAATCGATTTCTTGTGCTGCAGTTCCACTTTCTTGAATTTCGGGTGTACTGCGGTTTTAATCTTCCCGGAATATTTAAGAAGCGTTTTGAAATCGGTTTCTATCTCTTTTCCGTTGTAATTTATAAGTTCCCACGGATATTGAATAAGCTCGGTTTCGATTTCTTTTTCGTTAAACTTGAAATTGTCGAATTGCGGTAGAAAATCCGAATCATAAATTTTTTTAAGATTATCCGCATCGATAATGCCGGCTATGAAATTCTTACCGGAAACCAGAGCTTCGCCCGTCTGCAGTTTACTTATTTCCGACCTGAGCTTTCTGTTCATTAAAACCCGTCCGTTAATCATCAGCGCTTCTCCGGCTTCGGGCAGAAGGTTAATGCGGTAATTCTTCTTTTTTTCTCTGTAATTTTCCTCCAGGTATTTTCGGCAGGTAAGATAAATTTCACTCCCTGCAAATGAATACTCAATTTTTGAGAGTAAACTGAAAATACCCGTCCTAAGCTCGTATACGGGTCTGAGATAAGAAAGTGGTAATAAATCCCGAAAACCAGTATCTTCAAATATTAAAATTATCTTTTTCATAGTTAATCCTTAGTTTAAAGAAAACTTATGAATTTTTGCCTTTATCCTCAAAAAGAGGAAACAAAATCAATCCAAAGTTTATTATTTTTGTTTCTAAAATAGATAAATCATATGAAAAATTGGATGAAAAGTTTTTTGATTAAATCGTTGCTGGTAATACTGGGATTTGTGGTATTGTTTTTTGCGGTCGACAAAATTATAATGCCTTATGTAGTAAGCGCCGACGAATATAAAGTTCCCGACGTTGTGGGACTACATAAAAACGTGGCAGTCGAAATTCTTAAAAAGAGCAATCTGGAACCGATAATTAATCGTTCCAGATACGACGAAAGATATCCGAAAGACCACGTGATTTTTCAAAATCCAAAGCCCAATACTATAGTCAAAGAAGGAAGGAAAATATATCTGACGGTAAGCGGAGGACTTCAAAAAGTGCAAATGCCGTTTTTAATCAACAAGTCGGTGCGCGACGCGCGAATCACTCTGGAAAGAATGGGTCTGCAGATAGATACTCTTATCGAAGTTGAATCCGAACTGCCCGTCGGAACAATTGCCGAGCAGGAATATACCGAAGGGACATTTATACCCGTCGGTACGAAAGTCAAACTGAAAGTGAGTATCGGTCCCCAAATAGGAAAAGTACGCGTGCCGAGACTGATAGGCAAATCCCTGACGGAAGCCGAAGCAATATTAAAACGTAATTCGCTGAGAGTCGGTCTGAAAACATACATCCATTCTTCTAATTATTTACCGAATACGGTGGTCGACCAGCAGCCTTCGGAAAACAGTCTCATCAGTGTGGGAGACAGCGTTAACGTAGTTCTGATTCAAAACTGAGAGAAGATAATGAACGCTAAAAAGAAATTACTGGCGCCGTCGATTTTATCGGCTGATTTTACAAATTTGTCCCAACAAATTCGTTATGTGGAATTGGCCAATGCCGATATAATCCATTGCGATATAATGGACGGTCATTTCGTCCCGAATTTTACGTTCGGACCTATGGTGGTCGAGGCGGTTAATCGTATAACGAATTTACCTCTCGACGTCCATTTAATGATTAAAAATCCGGATAATTTGATAGATAAATTCATAGATGCCGGCGCCGATTTTATTACTGTCCACCAGGAAGAAGTCGTCCATCTGCACAGAACAATCGAATATATTAAAAGCAAAGGAGCAAAAGCGGGAGTCGCGCTCAATCCATCCACTCCCGTCGACACTCTTCAGGAAGTTCTGGAATATCTCGATATGGTTCTTATAATGTCCGTAAATCCCGGATTCGGAGGACAGAAATTTATTGAAAGGTCAATCGATAAAATCGCCGCTCTCGACCGAATAAGAAACGAGAAAAATTACGACTTCTTAATCGAAGTCGACGGCGGCATATATAACGGCAATATCGAAAGAATTTCAAAAGCCGGATGCAATGTATTTGTGGCCGGTTCGACTATCTTCTGCAGCGACAATATTACTGCCGCTGCGGTCGAATTGAAAAATCTGATTAATAAGTAGCGGAGCTTTCTGTTGATCATTCAACTTATCGACATTTTCTATCCGTATATATTCAAGAGGTACGGAACTAAATATAATATTTACCGCGACCTCTATGAAAAAGATCTGCTGGCGATAGAATTTCGCACTGTGGAAAAGAAATTAGCCGGCCGTATAAAAAAAATTATACTGGCTAACAAGGAAATTTGCTATCTCGCGGAAAATTCGAACCCTGCCGGAGAATATTGCGACTTGCTTTCTATCGGCTCGCTTACATTTTTCAAAGAACTTGCCAAAGAAATTATTGCAATCGGAAACGAAGACACCGGATTGCGACTTTCAAGATTGTTGCACAATTTGACGAACTATGATAAATACAAGATAGAGATCGGCAATAAAGAGTTTAATATGTCGCGAGCGTACGTTGTAGGAATCTTAAACGTAACGCCGGATTCTTTTTCGGACGGGGGAAAATTTTATGAAAAGAACAAAGCGATTGAACACGCTCTTGGATTGATTGAAGACGGAGCCGATATTATTGATGTCGGAGGCGAATCTTCCAGACCCGGCGCCGATCCCGTTCCGGCAGACGAAGAAATGAACCGCGTACTGCCGGTAATCGAAGAGATAATAAAATCCGATCCGGAAATATTAATCTCCGTCGATACGACAAAATCCAAAGTTGCCGAAGAAGCGTTGAAAGCCGGAGCCAAAATTATAAACGATATCAGTTCGTTTGCTTTCGACCCTGAAATGCCGGCTATTATAAAAAAGTACGACGCCGCTGCAATACTGATGCACATGAAAGGAACTCCCAAATCGATGCAGAATAATCCCGAATACAAAGACGTGGTTAACGATATTTACGATTATTTCACGGAAACATGCAATAACGCTGAAAAATTCGGCTTAAAGAAACTAATTATCGATCCCGGCATCGGATTCGGGAAAAAAGTGCATCATAATTATGAATTGTTGAACAGACTCGACGAATTCAAAGGAATCGGATATCCGATTTTAATCGGATTATCCAGAAAATCGTTTTTGGGAAAATCGCTCGATTTGCCTGTCGAATTAAGAGATGCTCCCACATTGGCAGCAGAAACGCTTGCCGTTAGCAAAGGAGCGCGATTTATCAGAACGCATAATGTTCGAAACGGTAAGTACGCCGCCCTTGTCAACAATTTTGTAGAAAATCCGGAATTATCGATAAATGATTGAGTTATTTAAAATAGGTTTTATTACCGTAACGTTAGTTGATATAATCGACATAGCTCTGGTGTCGTTTATATTTTATAAACTTTATTCCGCCATCAGGGGAACCATAGCGGCGCAAATTTTCTATGGACTGCTTATTGTATTATTTCTTTCATTTATAGCTCAGGCGGCAAACTTCAAAGCCCTTGGCTGGATACTCAAATTGATTTCGGACATTTGGGTTATAGCATTCATCATATTATTTCAGCCGGAAATACGGCGTATATTAGTAATGCTCGGCAGAAGTCCGCTTCTGAAAATATTCATCAAAACCGACGAAAGCAACGTAGCCGAAATAATAGCCGAAAGCGCTTTTGAGCTGGCGCAGCATCAACACGGCGCTTTAATGGTAATCGTAAGAACCGTCGGTATAAAAAGCGTGGTCGAAACCGGCGAAATAATCAACGCAAAAGTTTCGAAAAATTTAATTCGTTCGATCTTTTTTCCGCGCTCGCCGTTGCACGACGGAGCGGTAGTTATTCATAACGACTTAATCGAAGCGGCAAGGTGTACGCTCCCGCTGTCCAACGTAACGAGTTTGGACGGCAATCCGTTAGGAATGAGGCACCGCGCAGGTCTTGGAATTTCGGAACAAGCCGACGTAATTTGCGTTATTGTATCGGAGGAAACAGCAAGCATTTCGATTGCCGACAACGGCAAGCTGATAAGAGGCATATCGCGGGAAGAATTGCGCAATTACCTTTTGAACAATTTACGAGCCGGGAAAGAACGAAAAATCACATCGCTTTGGAAAATTTTACGCAGAAAAAAATAACCTGTATGATTTTGTCAGAAACACGCAATTCGTTATTATTAGAAGTCAAAATTAATACGGGGAGGGGAAGATGAAATTAAGATATTTTTCTCATTCGGCGTTTCAGATAACTACAAACGGCGGCATTAAGATTCTGATCGACCCTTTTTTAACGGGCAACCCGACGGCTCCCGTTAAAGCCGAAGAGGTGACTGCGGATTATATCATCCTTACTCACGGTCACGGAGACCATCTGGGCGATTCTTTTACCATTGCAAAAAAGTGCGATTCAACATTTATTTGTGTCAACGAATTGGCTAACTATTGCGCTAAGGAAGGATTCAAGGCTCATAATATGCATATTGGCGGAAGCTACAACTTCGATTTCGGAAGAGTAAAATTTACAATTGCCCATCACGGTTCGATGACGCCCGACAATTATTACGCAGGCGAACCGTCGGGGGTTGTCCTTTCTATCGACGGTAAGAATTTGTATCACACGGGCGACACAGGACTTTTTTACGATATGAAGTTAATCGGCGAAATGACTCCCCTCGATTATATGCTCGTCCCGATTGGCGATAATTTTACAATGGGAATTACCGACGCTGTAAAAGCAGTTGAACTTGCAAATCCCAAAGTGGCGATTCCGATGCATTACAATACTTTTCCGGTAATCGAAGCCGACCCGTACGAATTCAAATCGAAGGTGGAGGCGCTCGGTAAAAAATCGATAGTGCTTAATTACGGAGAAGAAATAGAACTTTAACATGGCAAAAAAAATAGTCATAGCAAATCAAAAAGGCGGAGTGGGAAAAACCACCACTGCCATTAACCTCTCCGCCTCGGTAGCTGCCGCCGAATTCAGAACGCTTTTGATCGATATCGACCCGCAGGCAAATTCCACCTCCGGTATCGGTATCGATAAATACGACAAGACAGTTTATAATGTTTTGGTCGGTTTGAATTCGGCCAATGAATCGATTATAAATTCTTATATGCCTTTCCTCGATATATTGCCGTCGAATATTAATCTGGTCGGAGCCGAAGTCGAACTGGTATCCCTGGAAAACAGGGAGCACCTTCTTAAAAACGCGCTTCAGGAAGTAGAAGAAAAATACGACTTTATTTTTATCGATTGTCCTCCGTCGCTCGGTCTGTTGACTTTGAATGCGCTCGTCGCAGCAGACTCCGTATTAATTCCCGTGCAATGCGAGTATTTTGCCCTCGAAGGCTTGGGACAGTTGCTCAATACTATCAACATAGTCAAAAAAAGTTTCAATCCGGAATTATCAATCGAAGGCGTATTGCTTACAATGTTCGACAAGCGCTTACGACTGAGCCAACAGGTTGTCGAAGAAGTCAAAAAATATTTCGGGGAAAAGGTATACGAAACGGTAATAAACAGAAACGTAAAGCTTTCGGAAGCTCCCAGTTATGCAAAACCAGTTATTTTGTACGACGCCACGTCGGTGGGAGCGCAGAATTATATGTCGTTGGCTTATGAATTGCTCGAAAGAAATAATTTAAAACTCAACGCCGTTAAGGAAAAGGAGTAGGAGATTATGAAGTCAGCTTTAGGAAGGGGATTGGATGCGCTGATTAATCCCCAGCTAAAAGAGAAATTGGACGCTCCGGTAGCCGTCTCAGGCAAAGACATACCCAAAGACGACGGCAAATCGTACGATATACTCGCCAAAATTTCCGTCAATCAAATTTATCCTAATCCGTACCAGCCGAGGACTCACTTTGAACCTCAAGCGCTCGAAGAATTGAAATTATCGATACTCCAGAACGGTCTTATTCAGCCCGTTACCGTACGCAGAATCGACAAAGATAAATACGAACTTATTTCAGGCGAAAGAAGACTGAGAGCGTGCAAAGATATCGGATTGAAAGAGATTCCCGCATATATTATTAAAGTAGACACAAAAGAAGCAATGCTTGCGCTCTCTTTGATCGAGAACATTCAAAGAGAGAAATTAAATCCGATTGAAGTCGCCGTCGCATATAAACGTCTGAGAGACGAATGCAATCTGTCGCATGAAGAAATTGCTGAAAGAGTCGGTAAAGACCGCACTACCATTACAAACTTTATCCGGCTCCTTAAATTGCCCGAACCCATTCAACAGAGCTTGATCGAAAATAAGATATCAAACGGTCACGCAAGGGCTTTGATCAATCTGTCTAATCCGAAACTTCAACTTCAAATTCACGACAAAATATTAAAACAGAATCTTTCCGTACGTAAAGTTGAAGAACTGGTAAGAAAATTAAACGACCTGAAAAACAATAAAGACAAAAAGGAAAAATTCGCTTCCTCGATAACAACGGAATCGGCTTCGCAAAGAAATATTGAAGAACGTTTGCAGCGAATACTCGGCACTAAAGTGCATTGCAACGTAAAGAAGAACGGAGCAGGCCAAATTGTAATCGAATTCTATTCAAATGACGAATTGGAAAGATTATTTGAACTCTTTGAAATTATCAACAGCAATTACAATTAGCGTTATAATCCTATTAGTAACTTTTAATAATTCCTCATTCGGACAAACATCCGAACCGGATTCGGATGCAAGAACCGATACCACTCAATTTATAATGCATAAATCGCCGATGGGAGCTGTTTTAAGGAGCGCATTAATACCAGGATGGGGACAAATTTATAACGAATCGTACTGGAAAGCCCCGATAATTTGGGGGGCGCTCGGCGTACTGGGCTATTTCTGGGTCGATAACAACGACCAGTACAAACATTTCAGGGACCTGTACGTCCAAAGTATCGACGAAAATAATCCAAATGGAAATTTGCGATATTATGACCAGCGGGAATTTTACAGAGACCAGCGAGATTTGACCGCGGTTTTTATCGGTCTTTCTTATCTGATCAACATTCTCGACGCTTACGTGGACGCGCACTTATACGATTTCGACGTTTCCGCCGGGACAAACAACATGACTTTATCATTAAGAATAAGTTTTTAATATGAAGAACAGCGTCAGATGCAATAATTGTTCTACAGAAAATCCGTTCTATCTACTTACTTGTGAAAATTGCAAGGCATTCCTTCGAACTAAAGTGCCCAATATCGATTTCTGGCACACTACGTCAAAGTTATTCGAATCTCCGGTAAAAGCGGCGGAACTTTTAATTCATGCCGACCATAAAAACTTTTTATTGACTGTAATAATTCTGGCCGCATTAAAAATTTCATTGACGGCGGGAATTCTTTCAAATGTTTTTTCGGGAGGAGAGGGCAGCCTTCAAAATATATTCGTCGCTTTAAGCTCGTTGCCGATTTCATTTATATTATTAATGTTGGCATGGTCGGTTCTAATGACGCTAATCCTGAAAATTACGGGCGTCAAAAGCCGTTTCAAAGACAATCTCGCTATCTATTCCTACTCGTTTATACCTATTATCTTCACATTAATTATACTTACGCCGGTCGAATACGCCTTGTTCGGTCAATATTGGTTTTCCTTCAATCCTACCCCGTTTGCAATCAAATATATTCCGTCTATTGTTCTTTCGATTATTGAAGGGATATTTATAGTTTGGAGTATGTTTCTGGCTATATGCGCCACTTATGCGCAGTCGCGAAGTCTCTTTTTTTCGATTCTAATCGGCGCTCTGTTTCTAATCGTTACGGTTGGGATTCCCGTATATTTAGCTTATGTATTAAATAATCCAGTATAAGACCGTACCTCAATCCGCGGCTGTTAACGTGCAGTTCCCGGATTTCCGTCAATTCCATAAAAACTTTTAATATACCGGCTCCTGCGGTTATTAAATCCTCGCGCCCTTCGACTACCTGTCCGAAATTCACAAGAATTTCTTTACTCGTCATATTCTTAAGTCGATCATATAACCGACTGATATCATTGAAGTTGAGTAGAGTATTGTCAACCACATTTTCATCGTACAATTTAATATTCATTTTAATGCAGGCGAGGGTGGTGGGAGTGCCGGCAATTGCAATTGTATACTCGCCCAATTCGGAGACCGATTTCAATTCGCGGAATTTTTCCGCAGTTTCTTTTTCCATTGCCGACAATTCGGAATCGAGCGGAGGATTATGCTTCAGATATTTTTCAGTCAAGTATACGACCCCTAAAGGGAAACTCTTCCGGTATAAAATTTCCGTCTTATTTCCGGAAATTATTTCCGTGCTTCCGCCTCCGATATCGATCAACGATTTTGATTTTCCGTCTTCGAACGGGTAGGCCGAACCGACGAACGAAAGCCTGGCTTCTTCTTCACCGCTAATAATATTCAACTTCCAGCCGTATCTTTCATTTATCTCTTTGGCAATATGTTTGCCGTTTGAGGCTATTCTGAAAGCATTTGTCGCCGCCGCAAGAACCGTTTTACAATTATATTCCTCAATAATTTTTTGATATTCGTCCAGCGTCTTATATAATCTCTCGATATTTTCATCGGGAAACGGTTCGCCTTTTTTCAGATTTTTCGAGATGCGCGGAGCCCGGTAAAAATTTTTTATTGTCTTGATTTCCGAATCCGTAACTTTCGCTATCAAAAGCAAGACGGTATTGGAGCCCAGGTCGATAGAAGCAATAGTCATTTTTTTTTCATATTTTTTAATCCGAAAAATAGACAAATTTTTCGGATAAATTTGATGAAAGCAAAAATTTTCCCGTTGTTGGCGGCTCTGTTCTATCTTTCGTGGATGTGCGGAATTCTTTCCGACTTACTTATTTCATTTCAGCTATTTGAACCGAAAGGACTTGTCTTAAAAGAAATTTTTGCTCAAACGGATTTAACCGCGGGTTTACTTTTATTTGCTCCCGCAATTACATTGAAATTAATCAGTTATCCGTTGTTGCTTATATCAATTGTGTTCTATTTAATCTTTATTAAGCCGCAACTTAAGAAAGAAGGCTGGCTACTAATCATTTTATTATTGATAATAATAACAGCTCCGTTCAATATTTATTTATTGTTCAAAGACTATCGACTGTTGATGGAAATAATCAATTTGAGGCCCGCGGCTGAAACTATTGCCCTTATTAGAGAACGGTTTATTGTACTCGACGGTTTTCCTTTAATAAATCTGTTCGTCTATCTTGGGATGTTGTTCATCGCAATTATTAAACCTTTACAAAAGACAACATGAAAATCAAAGAAAAAGAATTCGAGAATATTTTACAGGATCTCAAACAGATAGCACTACAGATGGGAGCAAAAGTGCGTTTCGAAAGGGGAGACTTTAAAGGGGGATATTGCATAATGAAAGAAGACAAAATCATTGTCATCAATAAATTATCCCCGCTACAAAAAAAAGTGCTCATACTTTCAAACGCTTTAAAAGAATTGGGAGTTGACGAAGTTTATCTCACACCCAGAATGAGAGAAATAATAGAACAATTGAGCGACAACACATGAAAATACTTGTAATTAACGGACCTAACCTTAATCTCTTAAAGCTTCGCAACCCGGATTTCTACGGCAATAACGATCTGAAGTCAATTGAAGATACGCTACGCCGTAGATTTCCCGATATCGAATTCGTATTTTTTCAGTCGCCGGACGAATCGAATATAGTCAAGAGAATTAACGAACCGGCAGGATTCGACGGAATTCTGATTAATCCGGGCGGGTATTCGCACACTAGCGTTGCCATACGAGACGCTCTTGAAATTTGTCCTTTACCCAAAGTGGAAGTCCATTTATCGAATATTCAGAGCAGGGACAGTTTCAGAAAAGTTTCGTTAACCGCTTCAGTTTGCGACGGTTATATAAGCGGATTTAAGACTCTCAGTTATATTTTAGGCGTTCATGCGCTGATAGATTTAATCGGCAAGTAAATTTAATCTTGCTAATTTAATGTATTTACGTTATTTTACTTCAAGTAAGTAAAAAGGTAAATGCATGAAAGATTTCGGTCTGAAAAAGTTATATTATTCTATAAGCGAAGTCAGTAAAATCACCGGTTTGGAGCAATATATTCTGAGATACTGGGAAACCGAATTCGAGCAGCTTAAACCGAGCAAGAACAGAGCGGGCAACCGAATCTATACTAACAAAGACATCAAATTAATTTTAGAAATTAAAAAATTACTCCGGGAAGAAAAATATACTATCGAAGGCGCAAAAAAGATATTGTCGGGATTGAATAAATCCCCGGAAAAGGATAACTTTGCAGTTCAAAACGATATGACTCCGGAAAAGAACGGTAAGCGCGAACTAAAAGAAGACCTGGAAGAGATTAAAAAGTTTTTGATTGAATTGAAAGAAAAACTCTGACGGAACGTAGCGCAGCCCGGTAGCGCACTTGAATGGGGTTCAAGGGGTCGCGGGTTCGAATCCCGCCGTTCCGACTTAAAAAGCCCTGTAATTAAATTACAGGGCTTTTCATTTATAATGAGAATAATTTTCTGTATGCTCTATGATATTTTTTAATGCGTTCGATATCTGTTTCTTTTAATTCTGATAATCTTTTTATATCAAGATTGTCCGTCAGATCGTTAATTTTTACCTTTGCCGCCAATTTGTTTTTACAAACTCTTTCGATAAACTCGTCATACGATTCGCCTTCTTTTTTTGTCAATGCTGTCAAAGCGTCGACAATGTAAGAGGGGAAACCTTTCGATTTCAAATCGAGCTCCGTCCAATCTGTGTCTTCCAAAAGGTCGTGCAAGACGCCGCAAATCTTCTCATCGAGAGTAGTTCCCATATTCATTACTCTGAAAAGGTGACCGAAATACGGAGCGCCGTTTTTATCGGTCTGGTTTCGATGCGCTTCCTGCGCAATCAGCATAGCTTCGTATAATAATTTTTCTTTTTCCATTTTTTATCCAGAATTATTTATGATAGAATAAAATTGGTACATGTTATAGTCGATATCTTTTTTGAGTTTTATCGAATCGGCAAGTTTGGAAATTTCTTGATCGTGGTTAAGTCCGTTTAAAAAATCGCGCAAATTCTTTGCAGCCGTCTCTTTTTTGATACCCGACCTCAAGAAATTTTTAATTAATGTCACAAATTTTATAAATCTGTCGTCGTATAATTTCATCACTTCATAAATAACTTCTTCGTAGAAAATCAGCCGGAGTATCTTTTCAAACTTATGACGTTCAATTATATCTTCGGCTGCCGATGCAATTAACTTAAGCGCGTTTGTAAGGGCTGTATCCTTGGATAATTTATAATCGAGAAATTTCTTTAGATCGTCCGTTCTAAAATCATAATAGAGGCTACCCGCTATCATGACTCCGTAAGGGGAAAGTTTCCAGGTATGGAAAAAATATTGAGAGTCGGAACGGAGCATTCCGAATTTTCTCAATTCGTTCGAGGCGAATCTCGTATTTGTGATAAATCGCTGCGCTCCGGTTTTGGTTTTTGCATAGTCGCCCGGTCGTAAAAAATCTTTTAATTCTTCCATAAAAGACGAACTTATTTCCAGGGCGCTACGGTCGTTGTTGTAATTTTTGAATAAATACATCAGCAGGGGAATGATGAGATGATATTTCGAAAACGCATTCGAATAGCTGAATTCTTTCTCGTATTTCTTAAGTTGATCGTCTTCAAAATTTTCGTGCTTCGAGTCAATAATCCCGAGCCTGGCTTTTAAATACCACGATTGATATTCGAGCAATCGGAGTAAACGATTAATATTTCTCAAAAGACTTTCGTCCTTTGAATTTTCATAATTGAGTACGAGTTTATTTATTGAGTCAATGATTTCATTATTCACATTTGCTCCGTCGTTATGATGATAATTCAAAGCGCTATCGATATACAAATATATTAATTAATCGGATTATATATTATCAATTTTTAAAACTAATTTTTATTTATCGACAACAAATCAGATATTTTTGGAAAAAATTATATGGTCGTTATTACGTTACGCAAAATGGAGTTTTTGAAATCGCTTACCTTGTTTACCTTTATTATGTGAAATGTATATCTTATATTTTGTATCATAATTTTTTCAAGAAGATAAAAATAAAATGTCAGATAGATATTTCGAGTTAACAGCCTCACACGACAAGCCTCAATGTCATTGCGGCGTTTTCGGTATATACGGCTGTAAAGATGCGGCGCTTAAAACTTATTACGGGCTTCATGCTTTGCAGCACAGGGGCCAGGAAGGCGCGGGGATTGTTACCGCATCGTTGAATCAAAAAGGACAGAAAGTTTTCAGGTATCATAAAAATTTCGGGCTCGTCTCCGAGGTTTTTAACGATCAGAATTTATTTGAAAATATTTTGACAGGCGCCTGCGCTATCGGACATAATCGATATTCGACTACCGGTTCGGCCGATTCCAAAAAAAACATACAACCGTTTGTTGTAAATTACCGTTCAGGAAATCTTGCCGTAGCGCATAACGGCAATCTTACAAATGCAAAAGAACTGCGGAAAAAATTAGTAGCCGACGGAGCCATTTTCCAGACGACGAGCGACACCGAAGTAATCCTTCATCTGATTGCAAGGAGCAAATTTGACGATCAAATAGACCAAATAAGAGACGCGCTGCGACAGATTAAGGGAGCATACTGCTTGGTTATTATGACCGACGATAAATTAATCGCAGCCCGCGATCCGAACGGATTCAGACCGCTTGTCGTAGGCAAAAAAGAAAATGCGTTTATTGTGGCTTCAGAAACCTGCGCGCTCGACATCAATTCGGCGGAATACATTCGAGATGTGGAACCGAATGAAATTTTGGTTATTGACGATGAAACGCTGGAACAAGGCACATTTAAATCTTATTCGATATTCCAGGAAGAGAATTCCAAAAAGCATTGCGTATTCGAATATATCTATTTTTCACGACCGGACAGCAAAATTTTCGGCACGAATGTCGACAAAATAAGACGAAAACTGGGTAAAATTCTGGCAGAAAAACATCCGGTTACAGATCCCGACGGGGAGAAGGTAATAGTAATCAGCGTGCCGGACAGTTCTAATACTGCCGCAATCGGATATCAAAGTCAACTGGCAAAAATGGGTATCCCGTCGAGACTCGAAATCGGACTTATCAGGAGCCATTACATCGGGCGTACATTTATTCTGCCGGGTCAAAAAGCTAGGGAAATCGGAGTGAAAATCAAATTCAATACAGTAAAAGGCGTGCTCGAAAACAGGACAATCGTTCTCGTGGACGATTCAATTGTGCGCGGTACGACTTCGAAGCAATTGGTGCGCTTGCTCCGGGAAGCCAATCCAAAAGCCATTCATCTGAGAATTTCCTCTCCGCCAATTGTAAGTCCTTGCTATTACGGAATGGATTTCCCTTCTCAAACGGAGTTGATAGCTTACAAGTACAACAGCAACATCGAAGAAATACGAAAATACCTCGAAGTCGATACGCTGGAATATATGACCGTCGAGGAAATGCTCGAATCGATGGTCGACCATTCGCCGTCCGAATTTTGTACGGCTTGTTTCTCAGGCGAATACCCGATACCGGTAGAAATCGGTATAAGCAAAGAAGAATATGACATTCAATAATAATAAGATATAACTATTAGATGAGAAACAGCATAAATAATAAATTAAACGTTTTTACTCTTCCTAATTTGCTAAGCTTTATACGCTTGTTGACAGCCGTTCCACTATACATATTTTTATCGGATTTGGAAACAGGAGCAAATCGATATTACGTACTGATTTTTATATTTATCGGTTTCCTAACGGACATGTTGGACGGTTATATAGCCCGTAAGTACGACAAAATAAGCGAATTCGGAAAAATAATCGATCCTCTGGCCGACAAGGTGGCAATTTTGGTAATAATTTTACAGTTATACCGACACGACTATATCGTGCCGCTCTATTTTTGGACGGTTATTTTACGCGACCTTTTGATTTTTACCGGCGGAATTATCGTTTCACAAATTATTAAAAAAGTGCTCCCGTCCAATCTTTTGGGTAAAATCACCGCTTTTTCAATAGGACTTTATCTGCTCCTGGTTATAATCGGACTTGAAATTACGCTGCTTTATAAAATAGTCTTTTATATAAGTCTTTTGCTCTGTTATCTTTCGCTAATCGGATATGCCGTAAGAGCATACGAATCAATAAAATGGTACAAGAGAAATGAAGCTGTTTAAAAATATAAATTTCGGTAAACTGAAAGAAGGCTTATCTAAAACAAGGGATAACCTTGTAAATAAAATATCGGAGACTATCAGCGGAAAGGCAAAAGTCGACGAGGAAACCCTAGAAGAACTCGAAGAAGTACTTATTACGAGCGATATCGGTTCTCAAATTGCCGAAGAAATAATAGAGAAAGCCAGGGCGCTTTTCAAAAAGGAATCCGACAGATCCGTCGATAATTTCAAGAAAATTATTAAAGAGGAACTCGAAGCAGTCTTATCCCAGGCAAAAACAAACGGAGAAATAGATTTATCACAAAAACCCTACGTAATTGTTATAATTGGAGTTAATGGATCCGGCAAGACAACTTCAGTAGGTAAATTGGCTTATAATTTCAAAAGATCCGGTCTGAAAGTAAAAATCGGTTCAGCCGACACATTCAGAGCCGCCGCCAATGACCAACTCGAAATTTGGGCTAATAAAGCGGGCGTGGATATAATCAGCACGAATACAAAAGAACCTTCCGCCGTAGCTTTCGATACTATTAAAGCGGCGCAAAAAGACGGTACGGACATTGTAATAATCGACACGGCAGGCAGACTGCATACTCAGAAAAATTTGATGGACGAACTTAACAAAATTCACCGTGTAATTAATAATCTTTTGCCTTATGCTCCCAATGAAATTTTAATGGTACTCGACGGCACAGCCGGTCAAAACGCCGTTCGTCAGGTGGAAGAATTTGAAAAATATACAAAGCCTACCGGCATTATTATTACAAAACTTGACGGCACGGCAAAAGGCGGAGTAATTTTCAGAATCATATCGGAGAAAAAAATTCCGGTTAAGTATATCGGAGTAGGCGAGGGCATCGAAGATTTACAGGATTTTTCACCTAAGGAATTTATCGAAGCCATGTTCGGAAATTAAATGGACAAAGAACATCAATATTTGTTTGTCATTAATCCCGCCGCCGGGAAAGGCAAAGCCCTCAATTCTCTGGATAAGATTAAGGATTACCTTTACCGTAAAAAGGTAGAACACCACATCGAAATATCCGAATTTCCCGGACACATAATTAATCTGGTCGAGAAATTATCCGATAACTTCACTCATCTGATATCGGTAGGCGGAGACGGAACACTAAATGAAGTAATAAACGGCATTAATCCCGATTCAAATCTTTCTCTCGGCGTGCTCCCGCTGGGCACGGGAAACGATTTTGCCAGAAATTTGAGACTCGATAAAAATATCGACCGGAATTTGAATTTGATTTTCAATTCCACTACGGTACGAAATTTTGACATCGGCTCTGTTAAGATTAAAGAGAACGGTCGAGAAATCAATTTTCGTTTCATCAACAGCCTGGGAATTGGCTTCGACGCTCTTGTGGCAAAATTAAATCAAAGGTCAAAACGGTTAAACGGTATTATTTCTTACATTTATGCGGTTTTGGGTGGTTTAATGAAATACCGCCCCCTTGATGTGGTAGTAAATGCCGATACGGTTAAAATCGAAGGGAAAAAATTACTGATTACCGTCGGCAACGGACTTACTTCCGGAGGCGGTTTTTATTTGACTCCGAATGCCAAGATTGACGATAATCTGCTGGATATTTGCGTCATCGATCATATGTCGAAACTTAAAATTCTCCGTAAATTACCTTTGGCCGTAATGAACAAACTCGAATCTGCAAAAGAGGCAAATTTTTTCAATTCCGAAAAGATAGAAATTAAACTCAACACTCCTTATTATGTACATGCGGATGGAGAGATTATATCAGAGCGGGCATCCGAGATTACCGTAACAATATTAAAAAACAAATTAAAAATAATTTCAAACTGAGATGCTAATAAAGAAACCTAAACATAAGGATTTCGAATATTTACCGCGGTTTTACAAGCCTGAAGAAGACCGCGAGGAACGTTTAAGAAAACGGCTCGGTTTCAACAGAAAAAGAAAATTCAAAAAAAAGGGCAGAAGTCCGTTAATCTGGCTGGTTTTATTGATACTGGTAATTTATCTATATTACAGATTCAGTAATTTATAAATCTTAGTTTACATAATATACATTATGTGCTTATTTGTATTTGTAAAATCCTTCGCCTGATTTGCGTCCTAATTTGCCGGCTGAAACCATCTTTTTTAATAACGGACAAGGTCTATATTTCGAATCGTTATAACCTTCATATAAAACTTCCATTATTGAAAGACATACGTCCAAACCGATAAAATCTGCTAGTTCAAGCGGTCCCATCGGATGATTCATGCCTAATTTCATTATCGAATCGATACTTTCCGCAGCAGCCACTCCTTCATAAAACGCAAAAATAGCTTCGTTAATCATTGGTATAAGTACGCGATTGCTAATAAAACCCGGATAATCATTGACTTCTACCGGAATCTTGCCGAGCTTTTTAGCCAGATCAATTACTTTACCGGTTGTCTCGTCCGAAGTTTCGTATCCTCTTACAACCTCAACTAGTTTCATAACCGGTACCGGATTCATAAAATGCATTCCGATAAAATTAGCGGCGCGCTCTTTAGGGGCCAGCGCAGTTATCGAAATTGAAGACGTATTGGAAGCTATTATTGCTTCTTGTTTCAGAATTTTAGTTAACTGATTGTAAATATTCGTCTTAACTTCATATTTTTCAACCACTGCTTCAACTACAATATCCGTATCCGGACTGATCTTATCCAAAGTATCGATAATTTCAATTCGTTTCAACGCTTCATTTTTACCATTTTCATCGATTATATTTTTTTTAATCTGTCTGTCCATATTTTTCGAAATAATGTCGAGAGCTTTTTCCAGTATGGCTTTGTCAATATCGCATAATTGGACTTTGTATCCGTTTAATGACAGCACATGGGCTATTCCGGAACCCATAGTTCCGGCTCCGACAACGGCGGTAATTTTAAAAGGCATATTTATCTCCAGTAAGTTATTCTACTTCGTAAGAGAGGCAGCATTTGAGCTTGCCGCAAGGACCGCTCAATTTTCCCAGACTAGACATTAAGTTTTGTTCAGTGGCAAGTTGTGTTGTAATTTTTCTAAAATTATTCAAAAACGAGGAGCAGCAGAATTCCCTGCCGCATGTTCCGATTCCCCCGATTTCTCTGGCTTCGTCCCTAACTCCGATTTGACGCAGTTCAATGCGGGTTTTAAATTCAGCGGCAAGCGTTTTTGCCAGTTCTCTGAAATCGACTCTTCCGTCTGCGGTATAGAAAAAATAAAGTTTTTTTCTGTCGAACTGGTAATGAATTTTTACGAGCTTCATTTCGAGCTTGTGATGCGCAACGGCATTTTTGAAAAATCCGATAGCCCTTTCCTCGTCCTTCAAATTGCGATTCAATTTCTGGGCGTCTTCGGAATTCATTTTACGGATTATTACCGGCAATTCCTCGCCGAAGAGTCCCATCGAGCTCCTTTTTATACGAACTATTTCTCCGATCGATTTGACCTGAGCAATCTCGAGCTCGTCGTTTTGTTTAACAATAACAAAATCATACGGAAACAGTTCCAGTCCGTTTTCAACCACACAATACTCGCAATTGAGCAGTCCGTCGCATTCTATTTCCACAATATTGCGTTTGTCGAGCGGAGCTCTGGAATAAAATTCCGGCTTACAATTAAAACAACCGTGGTGCGAACAGGCGTGAAATTTGTCTATAACTATTGATTGGTATGATCGAGTCTTTCCGTTGGATGGAATAAATTTATCCGTAGACTTAATTTCCGTATTGTCAGAACGATTTATATAAATCAATTTAAATTCCTCATCGACAATGAAGCCAATTCAAATATAAGGCTAAGAGTTATCACATTCAAGTTCAAATTTCCGGACAATCCTTTTTCGTATTCGGTCAAATTTTCAAAGACTTTTTCGACCTGGGCGTCGGGAAATTTTTCATTAAATTTAATCAGGGTATCCCTAAATTCCTCGAAATAATAATCGTCGTACGAAAAACGATTGCGAATCAGATCGTTCAGCCAGACTTTTATAAGCGCAATCGCCAGCGCCAGTTCTTCGCCTTTTTTGGAGCCGGCTAATTTATTTATATGTTCGGATGCGGTATGAAACTTACGCGCAATTGAATAACGCAATATCGATATAACGGTTTCAAGCAGAAATTCGATATCGTATTCAATCAGTTTGAGCGCTTTCTGCACCGATCCGCCTGAAAAATGAGCGGCTCTGCGAGCGCTATCGTCTTCTATACCGAATTTACTTTTTAATATATCGACTACGCTTTTTTCACTCAAAGGTTGAAATTTTATTTGCCAGCATCTGGACTGAATAGTCGGCAACAGTAGATCGATCTTACTCGTTACGAGAATAAAAACAAGTCCTTCGGGTGGTTCTTCAAGGCTTTTCAAGAGCGCATTTTGAGCTTGATCGTTCATTAAATGGGCATCCAGAATAAAAACAAATCGATACGGAATATCGTGATAATCCACGCATATAAATTTTTTGATGTCGCGGATACTATTAATTTTTATAGTATTTGCGCCGTCTATATTTAATTTATGATAAGGATTCTCGATCAGTTTTTCTATTTCCTTCTGCAGGTTTTCAACTTGATTTTGTGTGAGTTTAGCGGTAGGAGAATCGTCGGGTGTTTCCCCCTTTCCTCTCGGAAGAGGCGTTATCAACTTTATATAGGGTTCTCTCAGTTTTTGAATTTTTTCGATGTGATGGATATCGGGAGAATACTCTTTGTAAATTGCTTCGGCAAAATTAAGAACCGTATTGAATTTACCGACGCCTTCGGAGCCATAAAAAATCAAGGCGTGTGGTACACGCCTTGACTTAATAAATCTGTTCAATATTTCAACGGCTCTGGTTTGTCCGCAGACATTCTCCCACATGTTATCAGGATTTGTATTCTTCATCGTCGTTGTAAAAGAAGTCTTCGTCTGTCGGGTAATCAGGCCATATATCTTCAATCGATTCGTATGGCTCCTCGGTATCTTCGAGTTCCTGCAGATTCTCAATCACTTCCAAAGGAGCGCCAATACGTTCGGCATAGTCAATCAGTTCTTCTTTCGTAGCGGGCCACGGAGCATCGTCGAGATACGATGCCAATTCGATGGTCCAAATCATATAACTGTCTCCTCTATTTTTTTACAAATTCAAATAAATCAACATCTTCATAAATAAAATTCAAAGGATTCAAAGGAATATCATTATGCCTTACTTCATAATGTAAATGGGGACCGGTTGACAATCCGGAATTCCCCGAAAGAGCAATAAGATCGCCTCTTTTTACTTTTTGTCCTTTTCTCACTTTTGTCTGCTTTAAGTGGGCATAAACTGTCTTGTATCCGAAGCCATGGTCGATTTCGAGCGTAAGTCCGTAGCTGCCTCTTCTGCCAGCAAAAGTAACTATACCGTCTCCGGGCGCATAAACTTTTGTGCCGACATCAGTAATAATATCGACGCCGTTATGCATTCTTCGAACTTTTAATATCGGATGCAATCTTAATCCGAAATCGTCTGCAATTGTTCCCTCGCACGGTTTAATTGCAGGCATCGAGGCAAACAATACTTCGTTTTCCTTTAATTTTCTTACGATTTCATTGTAATTCTTACGCTCGGAAACGACATCGTTTTCAACTTTATTGATCAAATTATCGATATTTTTAACGAAATTTGAAATTGTAACGGGATTATTGGTCGTCAAAGGCGTAAATACGGCCCCTCCCGTTCCGAATTGACTGCTGTCGACGTCCAGGTTAGCCGTAAGCCTCAAGGAATAACTTAAATCCTTTAGCTCTTTTACCCTCTTATCGAGTTCCACATATTTCTCCGTCATCGTTTCGAGTCTCGACCGTAACAATGCGTTGTCTTTTTTCAACTTTCTTATTTCAGAATCGGGGTTTATATACTCGTTAACGACCAGGTAAGTTCCAAAAATAAAGAAAGAAATGACGACCGAAACGAAGGTCACAAGAAACAGGAACTTTTTGTAGAAGTTTTCGACTTCTACAAATTTGAGCTTAGATTTTGAAAAGTAGTAAAATTTTTTCATAACATTTAATTTGTGTGGCGAAAATAATAAAACCTCAGTCGGGTGTCAAGAAGAAAAGACTATTCGAAATCGTGTTCGAAATAGTCGACCGTCCGGTCGTAATCTTCGCCTTTTTTACGAATTTGATCCTCTATTCTTTTTTGTAAAATTTTTGCCGCGTCGTATCCGTAATGTTTCAGCAAATAATTGATGGCGATAATTTCCGAAATTACGGTAATATTTTTTCCTGGAATAATCGGAAGTTTGATGTACGGTATCTCAACTTCGAGGATTTTAATAAACGTATCTTCGAGTCCCGTCCGCGTGTAATTGACTTTATCGTTCCAGATTTCGAGCTCGACTACCACTTCGAGTCGTTTCTGATATCGTATTGCTCGCACGCCAAACATACTTCGGATATCGATAATGCCGATGCCTCTTAATTCCATAAAATGTTTAACCAGGTCGGTTCCGGAAGCCATCAGAATTCCTTCGCCCTTTTTGGTCAGAATTACGACGTCGTCAGCGACCAATCTGTGTCCCCTTTCGACAAGGTCGAGCGCTACTTCGCTTTTGCCTATGCCCGATTTGCCGGTAAATAAGATACCGACGCCGTAGACGTCTACCAGCGAACCGTGCACCGTAATTCGCGGCGCAAATTGATCGTCGAGAAAATCTCCGAGTAAATAAATCAATTTAGTGGTTGTATAATCCGAACCGAAAATCGGTATGTTAAATTTATTTGCAAGTTCTATCATCTCCGGCGAAGGCAGATTGCTGTTCGTAATAATGATGCAAGGAATTTCGAATTTAAAAATACGATTCAAAGAATCAATCCGTTCTTCTTTAGACAAACTGTGAAGATAACTCATTTCCGTATTGCCGAACACCTGGATCCTGCTGTAAGCAAACAAATCGAGAAATCCGGCAAGCGGCAAACCCGGACGATGAAGGTTTTGATCTTTGATTTTTCTGTCGAAACCGACCCGGTCGTTTAGCAATCTTAACTTGAATTTTTCTTTTGTCTTATTGAAAAAGAAATCGACTGTAATAAACTCTTTTCTTGAGATATTTCTATCGTCAAGCTTCATTATTATTTCCTTGCAATCCTTTGTGTTTTGACTTTTTTGAGCTGTCTGATCAATTTTTCGACGGCGGCGGAAACCGATTTTTCGAAGTCGTCGCTCGAATGCGAAACCGATAATGTTTTTCCCGGTATTTGAGCAATTATTTCGGCGGTTTTTATGCTGTCCTCAAGTTTTGTGTAGCTCAATATGACGTCGACGTCCAGAATATCGTCGTAAAATTTTTCAGCCGACTTGATTTCCTCTTTGATGAAATTCTTCAAGGAATCTTTTGCTCTGAATTTACGGGATGTAATTTTGATATTCATAACGACTCCTTTTTTGATTTTGGATGAGCTTGTTTGTAAATTTTTTTGATTCTTTCGATACTGACGTGCGTATAGATCTGCGTAGTGGAAAGATTCTCGTGGCCCAGGAATTCTTTAACTGCCAGAAGATCGGCGTCGTTGTCGAGCATATGAGTCGCCGAACTGTGTCTCAATATATGCGGGCTCTTACGTTTTAATTCGTAGCCGCTTAAAAGCTTTTTTACAAGTCGATAAACATAAAATCTGTCCACCGGTTTGCCTTTCAGTTTAATCAAAAAGTCGTCGTGGCTTTTTGATTCCAGAAATGCAATATATTCCTTCAAAATTTTATGCGTTTTGGAACCGACCGGCGCATACCTTGTCTTCGAACCTTTGCCCCATACTTTTATAACTCTGTTATCGAGGTCGATATCCTTCAATTTTAGAGCAGTAAGTTCGGAAACGCGAAGGGCGCACCCGTACAAAAGCTCAACAATAATTTTATTGGCGCGTTTAATTTCGTCGTCTTCTTCCGACGAATCGATCTTTGCAAGAATCTCCTCGTAATAAGAAGCGCTTATAGTTTCGGGCAGTTTTCTTTTGACTTTCGGATTCGGAATTTTTTTTATCGGATTCGTTTTTATAAAATTATTCTTGAAAGCAAATTGAAATAGTTTTCGCAATGAAGACAATTTACGGGCGACGGACGTTTTGCTAAGTCCGGCTTCGTTCAGGTTTACGAGGTAATTGCGCAGATGGCGTTCGGAAATTTGATCGATAGAGGAAATTCCGATTTCCTCGCAAAATCCGGCAAATTGATTCAGATCTATCGAGTAAGCGTCGATGGTATTTTGAGAAACCCGATTGACACCCGACATTTCAGACAACAGCCTGCCGATTATATTTTTTATATTTCCGTTGGGCATAAATTTTTGTGTTAGTCGTTGTCGACTTCTTCCGCTTTCGGAAGTTTCCACGTAGCGTATTCACAGTCGGGATATCTGCTGCAACTGTAAAAAATTCTTCCGCGTTTAGTCCTTTTGGGAGTCAATTCGCCTTCGCCGCATTCCGGGCATTTAATGCCGGTTGTAATCTGTTCGGTATAATCGCAATCGGGATAGTTTTCGCATCCGATAAATCTGCCGTATCTGCTTTCACGATAAATCGTTTGCCCTTCGCATTTAGGGCATTTATTGCCGGTATATTCGGGTTCGTTTTTTGTATTGCTGATCTCTTTGAGAGATTTGATGTTTTTACATTCGGGATAATTAGTGCATGCGAGAAATTTTCCGTATCTGCCAATCTTCAGCTCCATGTCGGAGCCGCATTTGTCGCATTTAATTTTTTCGAGCGTCGATTCGACCTTTGCGAGAGTTTCTGAAAACGGCTGATAGAAATCTTTGAGCACCTGGACGTAATCATTTTCGCCTTCTGCTATCGAGTCGAGTTCGTCTTCCATTTTTGCCGTAAAGCCCACATCAAATATATTCGGAAAATTCTTCACTAAAATTTCATTTACTTTTTTCCCCAGCTCAGTCGGAACCAATTTACGGTCGACGCTTTCGACGTATTTTCTGTCGAGAATAGTGCTTACTATCAGAGCGTAAGTGCTCGGACGTCCGATACCTTTGCTTTCCAATTCTTTGATCAAACTGCTTTCGGTATAACGAGCGGGCGGCTTAGTAAAATGCTGATTCGGGTTAATTTCTTTCAACGCCAAAATTTGATTTTTCTTGAGTCCCGCCGGAATTTTAGCATTTTTCATATCGTCGTCATTATTGTTTTCATCATTTCCGTTTGAATCGTCGTACACTTTAAGAAAGCCGTCGAACAACAGAGCAGAACCAGTGGCTTTAAAAACAAACTTGCCTCCCCTGACGGAAACGGTAGTATTTTCGAGTAATGCCGGTTCCATTTGCGAGGCGATAAAACGGTTCCAGATCAACTCGTAGAGTTTGAACTGTGCGGCGTCCAGGTAAGGTTTTACGTATTCGGGGGTATGCTTCAGAGACGTGGGACGAATAGCTTCGTGAGCGTCCTGAACGTTCTTCTTTTTTGACTGGTAAATTCTGGGCGCCTCGGGCAGATACTTATCGCCGTACTGGTTTTTGATATGCAGACGGGCGTCCTCTAAAATTTCGTCGCTCAGACGCGTAGAGTCTGTTCTCATATATGTAATCAAACCCGTCAATCCTTCGTCTCCGATGGCAACGCCTTCGTAAAGTTGCTGAGCCAGCATCATAGTGCGGCGTGGCCGGAAGCCGAGCCGTCTGGAGGCTTCTACCTGCAGTGTGCTTGTGATAAATGGAGGAGCGGGATTTCTTTTCGTCTGGCGTTTGTTAATTTCGGAAATCTCAAAATCTTCGACGTTCTTGATTTCCGATAATATTTTATTAGCTATCTCTTCGGAGTTAATGGCAAAATTTTCTTTAAGAAATTCTTCCCAGTCTTTATCCGTCATTTCGGGTTTGGGTTGAATTTTCAACTGATTGCCTTCGATTTCAAAGAGTTTAGCCGAAAATTCTTCGCCGCTGTCTGTTTTGAAAATGGCTACAATCGACCAATACTCGGTCGGAATAAACCTTTCAATTTCCTCTTCCCGTTCGCAAATCAAACGAAGAGCAACCGATTGAACTCTGCCGGCGGAAAGCGAACTGCCGTATTGATCGATAACGGCTTTCCAGAGAAACGGGCTTACCTGATAGCCGATAATCCGATCCATTACACGACGGGCTCTTTGCGAACTAACCAATTTATCGTCAATCCGCAGAGGATTTTCGAGCGCTTTGTTAACGGCATTTTTTGTTATTTCATTAAACAATACGCGTCGCACTTTTGCTCTGTCCTTTTCATTAAGAATATCGAGCACATCCTGCGCAATGGCTTCGCCTTCACGATCGGGGTCGGTGGCAATATAGATATTTTTCGACTTCGACGCCAGATTCTTGATTCTTTTAATAATATCGCTCTTACCGCGTATTGTTACCATTTTAGTTTTGAACTGATCATCCACATCGATGCCCAATTTACTCTTGGGCAAATTTTTTATATGACCTACCGTGGCTTCTACAATATATTTTCTGCCTACGTATTTATTTATTGTCTTGGCTTTAGACGGGGACTCAACAAGAATTAGATCTTTGCTCATAATTTTTCACCTTAATTGACGGAATCGGAAGTGTAAAGCAGAATTCGGCTGCCGGGCGGAATGTCGGATTCGAAATCGACCAGAGACAGCAGTACAATCCAGTTCAATTCGTTTCGACTTACCTTATTTTCCGGAAACATCGAAATCTGTTCGAGTATATCCTCGAGCGTCGTAGGATTGATTAACCCCACATTGATTAAATGCATCAGATAATTATAATTTTCCACGCCCAGTACGTCCTTTTCTTCTTCGGTCAGAAAACGGAAGCTCTTTCTGGATTTATGTATACCTGCTTTTTCTTCCAGCATTTGGAAGCTGTTTTGAAGAATGATTTTGTCATAAATCAGACTAAAGGCTATACTGAGAGTCTGTTTGTCATACTTTTTCTTTTGAGAAAAATATTTATTCAATTCTTCGAGCGATTTCCCTTTACCCAGACCGTCCAGAATTTTTGAAATTATTTCAATTACTTTGGGTTTCATGTTATCCATTGAACAAATTTCCTAAAAGTTTTGCCTTTTTAACATAAAAATCTTCTTTAAGTTTCATATCTCTCCGCAGTTTCTCTGTAACGTCGTCAAATCCAATTAAATGCAAAATTCCGTGCACAACCAGTCTTTTTAATTCATCATCGAAATTAACTTCGTATTTTTTAGCATTTTCTTCGGCAACATTATAACAAATAAAAATTTCTCCGTCAATAATAGTATTATTTTCCGAATAATTTAATGAAATAACGTCTGTAGCATAGTTATGGTTCAAATATTTTTTATTTAATTCGATGATTGACGGTATATCGACGATATTTATTTCAAGATTGATTATTTTGAGTTTATTTTCGTCTTTAAGCAATTTAACAATTTTATGGATTACTTTTTTCGAAATTTTAAACGACGAATAAACATGTACATATCTGATCAATTTTACACCCGATCGTTATTTTTTAGTGATTCTGCGGAAATCCGGGCATATTCGGCGTAGTTGAGAGCTGATTGGCGAATCGTCTCGATTTCTTCGTCAGTCAGATCTCTTATAATTTTAGCGGGCACGCCCGCGACAAGTTTACCCGAAGGAACGACAAAGCCTTGTGTTACCAGGGAGCCTGCTGCCACCATCGAATCGGGCTCTAGAGTTGCTCCGTCGAGCAGAATTGCGCCCATGCCTACAAAAGAATTTTTCTTGAGTATTGCTCCGTGCAGAACCGCTGCGTGCCCCACTGTAACGTTGTTTTCGATTATCAGTGGAAATTTCCTGTTTGTAACGTGCAGCACGGAGCCGTCCTGGATATTCGTATTTTTACCGATCTTAACGTAATTGACGTCCCCTCTTATCACAACGTTGTACCAAACGGAGGAGCCTTCCAGAATTTCGACATCGCCGATAATTTTTGCTCCCGGAGCAATAAAAACATCCGGCGCTATCGAAGGATATTTATCTTTGTAAGGAAAGAGTTTAGTTTCCATAAAATCCCGGTAATTTTTCCGCTTCTTCAAAATACGGTAAAGCGTTTTGAAATTGTCTGTCGATACTCAAAAGCACGGAATACCATCCTTTTTCTTTATAGAGATCGCGCGCTACAAACGCTTTTAAGATGGTCGCAACAAATTTCCGGTCGCTTTGAAATTCGGTTGAAGAAAATTTAATATTATTATTTTTAGCAAACCGCTGAAACTCATTTATTTCGTTCGAATTAAATTCGAAATTTTTCAAAAATTCATTCATATCCCCGGAATAAGTCTTTCTAAGCTTTTCTCCGTTTTCGTCGAGGAATTTTCTCGCAAAACGATAATAAATATTATTTTTTCGTAATTCAACCAGAAAGTCGGAGCTCTTTTCGGCATCGATAATAATATCGGGAGTTATTCCCCCGCCTCCGAAAACTTTACGTCCGTGTTTTGTATGATAAATAACAGCCGAGCTGTCCTCGTAGCTATGGTTGATGTTGACGGAATCGGTTTCTTCACGGTCGTGAATTTCGCGATAATATTCGTCTTTGTTTTTATAGTTTCTTTGAATTTCCCTACCGGAAGGAGTATAGTATTTGGAGACAGTAATACGCAGCGCCGAATTATCGGGCAAAACGAATTGCCTCTGAACCAGTCCTTTACCGAAGGTCGTTTCGCCTATAATTAATCCTCGATCCCAATCCTGAACGGCGCCTGCCACTATTTCGCTGGCAGAGGCGGATCCGCGGTTAACCAGAATTATAAGCGGTAATTTTTCGAACGGATAATCACGACGAGCCCGGAATTCCTCGTCGAATTCGGAATATCTTCCTTTGGTATAAACAATCATCTTTGTGCTGTCAATAAATAAGTCGGCAATATTGAAAGCCTGCGTTAACAGTCCGCCCGGATTATTTCTCAAATCGAGGACAAGTTTTTCCATTCCTTCTTCGCTGAGCCGATTGAGAGCTTCTATTACTTCACGAGCGGACGTTTCCGAAAAACGAGTTAAATTAATATATCCGATATTCCCTTCGTATAATAAAGAAACGTCGACCGAATTCAAATTAATCCTGTCTCTGACAATCGTAAAATCGATATTGGAATTAATCGACGGTCTGAATATAGTAACATTAACAGATGTTCCTTTTTTACCTCTCAATAATTTAATTACATCGTCATTCGTAAGACCCGTTGCGTCGTTTCCTTCCACTTTAATAATCCGGTCGCCCGATAGAATTCCGACCGATTCGCTCGGGCCTCCGGTAATCGGAGAGACTACTACAATTGTATCTTTAAGAATTTGAAATTCGATGCCGATACCTTCGAAATTGCCTCTCATCTCTTCTTCTTCGAATGAGAATTCTTCCGGATTTATATAAACCGAATGAGGATCGAGATCCTTAAGCATGCCTTCGATAGCGTTATCGACCAATTTTTTTTCATCGAGAGAATCGACATAGAAAAAATTCGTATATCTATAAGCCTTTTCGAATTTATCAAGTTGAGCGTCTTTTAACGGGAACAACAAGCCGTCGAGTTTAACGCCCAGAAAAAATCCGAGAAGGATCGAAATGACTACAGCGGGTATTACTTTCTTCATTATTATTTTTCCGGTTTCATTTGCGGAAATAAAATAACGTCTCGGATCGACGGTTGATTTGTCAGCAGCATAACCAGCCGGTCAATGCCGACGCCCAATCCTGCGGTCGGAGGCATACCGTATTCGAGCGCTCTTATAAAGTCTTCATCGATCTGATGAGCTTCCTCGTCGCCTTCCTCGCGCATTTTAGCTTGCTCTTCGAAACGTTTTCTCTGATCAATCGGGTCGTTCAATTCGCTGAATGCATTGCAAATTTCCCTGCCGAGCACGAAACCTTCGAATCGTTCCACCAGTCCTTCTTTCGACCTGTGTTTTTTGGCAAGCGGCGAAAGTTCGAGCGGATAGTCGATAACAAACGTAGGCTGAATCAACGACGCTTGAATCGTAATTTCGAACAATTCGTCAATCAGTTTTCCTTTCGATTCGCCACCTTTCGGTTCTACGCCCCGCTCTTTAAGCGCTTTTACCAACTCGTCGTAAGAAGCTTTCAATACGTCGATGCCCGTGACTTCGAGCAATTTATCCACCATCGAAACTCTTTTCCAGGGAGGATTGAAATTTATTTCCTTACCTTCGATTACAAATTGAGTTGTACCAAACACTTTATTGCATAATTCCACAACCATTTTTTCAACAAAGTCCATCATCCACTCGTAGTCTTTATAAGCCACATAAAGTTCGAGCATAGTAAATTCGGGATTGTGCGTTTTATCCATTCCTTCGTTTCTGAAATCTTTCGATATTTCATAAACTCCGTCGAAGCCTCCGACAATTAGCCGCTTCAAGTAGAGTTCGTCGGCTATTCTCAAATATAAATCGATATCGAGGGCATTGTGATGAGTAATAAAAGGACGGGCAGCGGCGCCTCCGTACAACGGCTGCAGTATCGGGGTTTCTACTTCGATCAAGCCGTTTTCGTCGAGGTATTTTCTAATTTGCGTTATTATTTGAGCTCGCTTGATAAAGACGTCTTTAACTTCGGGATTTACAATCAGGTCGACGTATCTTTGTCTGTATCTTAATTCTTTATCCGCGAATTGGTCGTAAACGATTTTATTGCCGTTCTCGTCGATAACCTCCTTGGCAATAGGAATGGGTCTTAACGATTTTGAAAGCAGTTGATACGATTTTGCATGGACGGAAATTTCTCCGGTTTTGGTTTTGAATACAAATCCTGCCACTCCAATTATATCGCCGATATCGAGCAACTTAAAGACGTCGTACATTTCGCCCAGTTCGTCTTTCTTCAGATAAATCTGGATTCTTCCTCTGCTATCCTGAATATGTGCAAAAGTAGCTTTTCCCATTCGTCTCAAAGCCATTATACGCCCTGCAACTTTAACGTCTTTGCCTTCGTACTTTTCATAATTTTGCTTTATATCGCTCGAATAGCTGTCGACATCATAACTGTAGGCATAAGGTAGAATACCTCTTTTAATCAATTCGTCGAGTTCTTCCCTTCTTCTTTTCATCAATGAATTATATTCCGCTTCGAAATTATAGTTTTCCACTTTTCCTCCGTATTAATTTCTTACAAAATTGACTAATTTATTGCAGGCATTGTCAATTATATAGTTTACTAGGTTGGACGATGATAAATAATTATTTATAATAACTGAAAACGCGAGAGTTTCGCCGGAAACAGTTTTAACATAGCCTGCAAGAGCCGACACGGCGGGACTGTATCCGGGCTTTGCTCTTAGATTATTCTTTGCATAAGTTTTTTTCATCCTATTGGCAAGCGTACCGTCGAATCCGGCTATCGGCAAAGAATTATAAAAATAGTCCGACATTTCCGACTTGTAAAGATAAGTCAGCAGATTAACTGTCTGGCGCGGCGTTACGAGATTATATCTCGACAGACCCGAACCGTCCACAAGATACAGATTGTCAACGTTGACGCCGATTTCATTAAAAAGTTTTCTGCAGGCTTCCAGACCGTTTTCAGCCGAACCGTATCCGTAAACTTCGAGTCCGATAGTTTTCAGAATTTGTTCGGAATAAAAATTATTGCTGTTTTTGTTGGTTTCGTTAATTATTCTGTACAAAGGGACCGAACGATGAACCAGCAAAGGAGTCATATCGTCTTTTACAATAAACTTGTCCGTCTCGTCGTAATCGAGAATTTTTCCTTCAGTAAGAATGCCGCTTGCGTTCAAAGTTTCATTAAATACCGTCATGAAGTAATCGGCGGCTCCGGAAACGGAAATATTCTTTACAACCGGTTCGGATTTATAATTAATAGCTCCCGAAATGTATATTACGTTCGAACCTCTCTCGCGCGTTACTTCAATTTGAGTTTCGTCGACGGTAGTAACCGCTTTATTTACAATGGTAACATAATTTGTTTTCGGAGCGATAGTATATTTTGCCGGGAATTTTAACTCAGCCGGGCTGATTGTAATTTCAATTGAATTATCGTTAAAGCTGAGAGCGCCGGACGGAGCTGCGAACCAAAAACTTTCGTTATCCCACGCCCATCCATTTCCCAAAGGAATGTCGTCGAATGCATGATCGTCGTAATAAAGATTTCCTTCTATTTTTCTGACGCCTTTATTAATAAGCTGATTAGCCCACTCTTCGAAAATAACGGTAGGGTCGCCGTTATAAAATCGATTGGAAATCGACGGGTCGCCGGATCCCGCGACAATCAAATCCCCCTTCAAAACTCCGTTATTAATTTCACCGTCGGTATAAATCGTGGTTTCGTATCGATATTCGGGACCTAAAATAAAAAGCGCCGCCGCGGTCGTAAAAAGTTTGACCAGAGACGCCGGCACGAACAATTTATCGGGATTTTTTTTGTAAATAGTTTCTCCGGTTTTCAACGATCTTATAAAAACTCCCACGAATGCATTATTCAATGCGGAATCGTTAAACGAATCGTCGAGTTGCTCTCTCAACTCGTTGATTGAATATTGCTCTTTCAGCGTGTCGTTTTGAGCGGATACAACGCACGAGAGAAGCAATATCAGAATAAATTTATTTATCATAGAGTTTATAAACTTTTTCGATTTCTTTATCTGTAATTTCTCTGTAATAACCGTAAGGAAGTTTTTCGAGTGTAAAAATTCCGAAACTGACCCTTTCGAGAGATTTAACAAAATAGCCGAGTTGTCCGAACATACGTTTCACAAAATGATTTCTGCCCTCGACAGTAGTAACTTCTACCATTTTTTTGTTATTGGAATTAACGTATTTTATTTCTTCGAATTTGCTTTTCCTGCCGTCGAGATAAATTCCCTTCGACAATTTGTCGGCGTGTTCCTGAATAAGAGGTTTATCGAGGGTAGCGCGATAAACGCGCGGAATTTTTTTGCTCGGATGCGTCATTAAATTCGAAAAGTTCCCGTCGTTTGTCAGTATGAGCACTCCGGTAGTATTATAATCGAGTCGCCCTACCGGAAATATTTTATGTTTGGTTTTGATCAGGTCGGTTACTTTTTTCCTGTTCTTTTCGTCGCTTGTGGTAGTAATGTATCCTTTCGGTTTATTCAGGAGGTAATAGACTTTTTTTTCGGGTTTAAGTTTTTCTCCGTCCAGATATACTACGTCAACAGCCGGATCGACATAAAAGCTGAAATCCGTAACTATATTGCCGTTAACGGAGACTCTTCCCGTTTTAATATACTCTTCCGAATTTCTTCTTGAAGAGATTCCGCATTCCGAAAGGAATTTATTCAATCGTATCTTCATCGTCCGCGCCTTCGTTGTTAGTTTCTTTTTCAAGTTCCTCTTCGACTTCGTTCATCATAATTCTTCGTTTTTGCTCCTGAAAATCCTCGTCTTTCATAATCTCCTCGATTTCGCGAGGCTTAGGCAAATCGGAAATATTATTCAATCCGAAGTATTTTAAAAATTCGTCGGTTGTGCCGTAAAGAAGCGGTCTCCCGACCGTCTCGGCTCTGCCTTTAATCGTAATCAGATTTTTTTCTAAAAGAGTATTCAAAGTATAGTCGGAATTGACGCCGCGAATGGCTTCGAGTTCCGGTTTTGTAATCGGTTGTTTGTATGCGATAATAGCCAGAGTTTCGAGCGCAGCCTGACTGAGTCGTCGTTTGCTCTTTTCGGTTGAAAGAAATCCAACATATTTAGCATGATCTGGTTTGGTCGCATAAATAAATCCGTTTGCGATTCTGAGTATTTTAAATGCGTGTCCGTTCTGGTCGTATTTTTCATTCAACATATTAACTGCTTCGTCGATTTCCTGAACGGTGATTTCGATATCCGCTCCGTCAATTTCCTTGATTGCATTGACAATTTCTTTTGCTGGCAACGGCTCGTCCGAAGCAAAGATCAGAGCTTCGATAACGGAATAATAGATATTATCCATCAGATAGTCCGTAGATTATAAAATCATTAAAATTAGGAGATTCCTCGATGCCGATTTTACCCGATTTAACCATCTCCAGGACGGCGATAAACGTAACGACAATTTTAATTTTATTAGCCATCTCTTTCATCAATTCTTTGAATTCGATTCTCTTTTTCGATTTAACCTTTTCGCTGATATAATCCATCTGTTCTTCAATAGTAACATTCCATTTTTTTATTTGATGAACCGGCTCTTCTTTTTTCGATTCGATTACTTTTTTGAAAGCTTTAATAAGATCGTAAAGAGAAATATTCTTCAAAAGGATATCGAGGTTCGCCGTTTTTTCTTTTTCGTCGTATTCGAAATTGCTGCGGAAATTATAACTTCGCATATTCGATTCCATATAGCTGAACTCCTCGGTCATCTCTTTGTATCTTTTATACTCGAGCAATGCTTTGACGAGGTCGGCTCTCGGATCGATTTCCTCTCCTTTTTCGTCGACTTCTTTCGGGAGGAGCATTTTGACTTTAATTTGCATCAGGGTCGCCGCCATCAGAATAAAATCTCCGGCAATCTCGAGGTCGAGTTGCTGGAGCATTTTAAGATAATCCATAAAGTCTTTGGTAATTTTCGATATCGGAATATCGTAAATATTGAGCTCGTCCCTTTTTATAAAAAAGAGCAGAAGGTCAAGCGGGCCTTCGAATTGTGTAAGTTTTATTTTATACATTATCCGAATTTCATACTTGTATGAACTTCGTCCATTGTCTGCCGCGCAACGACTTTCGCTTTTTCCTCTCCTTCGCGCAGTATGTCTTTAACCAAGTCAATATTCCGCTCGTAATGTTTTCGTTTTTCAATTATCGGCTCGAGGAATTCATTGATCTTAGCAGCGCATCTCGACTTGCATTCAACGCACCCGAGAGCGCCGCTGCGGCAATCTGCATCGATGTTTTCAATTTCGCCGGAATTAAATTTTTTGTGATACGTAAACACCAGACAAACTTCAGGTCGTCCGGGATCGTTTTTCCTGACTTTCATAGTATCCGTAACCGCCTTTTTTAATTTCGCCGTAACGGCATCCGGCTCGTCGGAGAGCAGGATTGTATTGCCCATCGATTTCGACATTTTAGCATTGCCGTCCAAACCGGGCAAACGCGCAAAACTTGTAAGAAGCGGTTCCGGTTCGGGAAAGACTTCGCCGTACTGATTGTTGAATCGCCTTGCAATTTCGCGCGTAATTTCGATATGCGGAACCTGGTCTTCTCCAACTGGCACCGCTTCCCCTTTGTACAATAAAATGTCCGCCGCCTGCAAAACCGGGTAACCCAAATGACCGTATATTACATTTTCAATATTCAAATCGCGAACCTGCTCTTTTAAAGTCGGATTTCTTTCCAAACGCGCCTTTGTAATAAGCATCGAAAATATCAGAAATAATTCCGCATGTTCTTTAATCTGCGACTGACGAAAAAACGGACTCTTCTCAGGGTCGAGTCCGGCCGCCAGCCAATCTATAACCATTTCGATTGTATTGTCGTAAATATGTTCGGTCGATAAATCGGTAGTCAATACGTGATAGTCGGCAATCAGGTGATAACTGTCGTATTGATTTTGGAGATTAATCCAGTTTTCGAGCGCGCCTACGTAGTGTCCGAGATGCAGTTTACCCGTAGGACGCATACCGCTTAGAATTCTCTTTTTAGCCATAATTCCGATAGAATAAATTATTGAATACAGATTACAAAAATATAGAAAAAAAAGGAAATTTACTCTCAATCGAAGAGGAAAGGTTTCCAGGTTGTGTCAATTCTGCCGGCTGCGGATTTGATAAAAAGTATATGATTCGGAGTAAAAGGTTTTATTCTAAGTTTCATACCCGCTTCGTCGGGAGTTCTATCGCCTTTTTTATTATTGCACGGCAAACAAGCCGCCACCAGGTTTTCCCAAGTATCGGCGCCGCCTCTCGATTTGGGAATAATATGGTCAACCGTTAAAGGCAGATCTCCCCTGCCGCAATATGCGCATCGATGACCGTCGCGTTTCAAAATATTTTTCCGCGTCAGTATAATTTTCTTGTAGGGTATTCTTATATAGTCCTTCAGTTTAATAACGCTGGGCCAGGGATAAGCCTTACTAACGGTTCTTATTTGCCTGCCGCTGTTATTTGCAACGAGTTCCGCTTTGCCGAGAAGCAGTAGTACAATTGCCTTTTTGACGTTACAAATGGTAAGGGGTTCATAACTTTGATTCAGTAAAAGAACCCTTGCGTTGAGCGCCCCGTTTGAACCGAACTTACGTTCGAAGATGACCTCCTTAGCACTAAATTAACCAATCGGTTATATTTTGGCGTATAATATGCAAAATTTCGTTTAATAATGAAAGATATTTATCCGGTCACTTTTCTATAATACCTCCGGCAAGCAGATACCCCTTTTCGTCATAAAGGACGAGAGATTGCCCCGGCGTAACGGCGTTTTTGGGTTCGGAAAATTCTATTTCAATCGAGTCGGGCGCCGATTTTATTACAACCGCTTCCTTGGCCGAATCCGAATACCTTATTTTACCAAAGACTTTTTCGCCTTCCTTTAATATAGCTTGGCTTACATAATTAACGTCCGACGCCTTTACTCTTCTTTCGAGCAATTCTTCTTTGTCGCCTATTTCAATTGTGTTCGTATTGCTGTCGATATTTTTTACATATACAGGTTTACCGAACGAGACACCTAGACCGCGTCTTTGCCCGATTGTATAAAAAGGAAAGCCTTTGTGCTTGCCTACAATTTCCCCATGATAGACCAAATTGCCTTCCCGAATATTATTAATAACCTCAGGAATTCTTTCGCGCAGAAATCGTTCGTAATTATTGTCGGCGACGAAACAAATTTCCTGGCTATCCGGTTTGCCCGCGGTTTTTAATCCGAATTCGGCGGCAATGGCTCTCACTTCTTCTTTGGTATATTTACCGAGCGGAAATAACGTACGGGAGAGACTTTCCTGTGTAAGTCCCCAGAGAGCGTAAGTTTGGTCTTTCTTCGTGTCTTTCGAATATTTGAGAGTATATCTGTCGTTAATTTTTTCCACAACCGCATAATGTCCGGTTGCAACATAACGCGCATCGAGCGAGTCTGCTTTTTTCAGCAACTCTTCCCATTTAATTTTACGATTGCATACGACGCACGGATTAGGGGTTCTACCTGCCAGATATTCTTTCACAAAATCGTCTATAACCGTTTCTTCAAAAGCTTTTGTAAAATCGACGGTATAATGAGGAATGCCTATTAACTCCGCCACATTTTTTGCGTCGAAAATTGCATCGAGTGAGCAGCATCCCGATTCGTGTTTCGGGGCTCCGCCCACTTCCATAAATCCCCATGTCTTCATTGTAATGCCGATCACATCGTAGCCTTCCTTCTTCAATATAGCAGCTGCAACGGAGGAATCGACTCCGCCGCTCATGGCAACGATAACTCGATTTTCGTTCATCTTTATCCTTTCTTAAAAAAATCTACAATTGAAACGATAAATATAGGAAATAAGTTCTAATTTCAGGCGGTTGTGGAAAGGATTGCCACGCATGTAACGTAATGGTCGGAATGGCTCATCGAAATTAAAAGTTTTTTGTCGTTTCCTAGATATTCTTTGATTTCGATACTTCTCAAATTAACAACAGGCCTCCCGTTCGACAGATTGCTGATTTCAATGTCCTTCCAACCGGGGCTAACATTTACCGACGAGAGCGCTTTTGTTATGGCTTCCTTGGCGGCAAAGCGCGCCGCCAGATGTTGATATTTATTCTTTTTTGACAGACAATATTCTAATTCGGAGATTGTAAATATTTTCTCCAAAAAACGATCGCCGTAATTGTCCACGCTTTGCTTTATCCTGTCGATTTCTATTATGTCAATTCCGAGTCCGAGGACCATTTCTTTTCCTCTCTTTTAGAAAATATTTGCATCGACTTTAATGCCTTCGCCCTGAATCTGTTTTTCGAGTATTTCAACAAGTTTATTCAATTTTGTCATTGTGTCTTTTAGATCATTCATAAATTTATCGTCATACAATAATCTGCCGAGATTATTTTCGCTGCGCTTCGTTTCGTCTAAGAGAGCATTAAGTTCGCTCAAAAGTTTCTTCGATTCGTACAATGTCGAATTAGCGCTATTAATAAAAACTTTTACCGAATCCCTGTTTTCCGAAACCAGCGCATTGACATTATCGGTAATTTCAATCGAATTGGAAATCAATCTTGAAAAATTGGAATCGTTACGAGCAACAAAAGAATTTAGATTAACCGCAGCATGATTCAAGTTACTTACCAGACCTTTCATCTTGTCGGTAAAACTGTCGTCGAGCACAGTATTATTCAATTTTGCAAGAGTAACGTTTACTTCTTTGACCAGACTAATCAAATCCGATTGCAAATTTCCGAGCAGCGCCATAGTAGTAGAAATATCGCCGAGAAACAAACCTTCGTAAATTTGATTCGGATCCAGAGGTTTGTCCGAATTTCCGGGATAAATTTCAACTTTTTTGCCGCCCATTAAATCGAGCATCATTATTTGAAAAGTGGCGTCCCGTCTTAGCGAGGTTTCTTTATCAATCTTAAGTACGGCAACTACGTAATCGTTCTCGGTTCTGATATCGTCGACGTAACCAGCGCGAACTCCGTTTACGGTTACGGGGTCGCCGATCTCGAGTCCGGCTACATTATCGAATTTTATTTTCAGTTCGGTTTTGTCGGAATTAAATGTAATATTTTTAGCCCACCCGAGAATCCACAAAAAGACAATCAGCGCTAGGAATACGGTAATTCCGACTTTTATTTCAGTTTTTCTCTCGTCTCTCATCTTCATCAATCATTTTTTTCAGAATATTAAATTCAAGTGAATCAATTACTCCGTCCTCTATGAACATTTTTGTTCGTTCGGCTATTTTTTCAAAGTTTTTCATCGACTCTTCGAAATCTTTCTTTTTCAGATTTTCGATTCTGTTAAAAAAGAAAACTCGTAAAGAGTCGTCATAGTTATTGCGCTGTAAATTATCGAAATCTTTCTTTAAGTCGTTAACTCCGATTTCAAATATTTTTTCTTTAGCGTAATTTTTAATGACCGAGCCGT
Organism: Melioribacter sp.; assembly: GCF_049325435.1. NCBI lineage: Bacteria > Pseudomonadati > Ignavibacteriota > Ignavibacteria > Ignavibacteriales > Melioribacteraceae > Melioribacter > Melioribacter sp. The sequence continues at coordinate 160,239 of NZ_JBMOLD010000013.1, forward strand.
ATTGTCTGTAGATAAAAATCAAACTGCCTATTGCCACTGTAATGGTAATAACCAGGGTCAGAAAACATCCCTTTCTCATTTTTGCTCCGGCAGTTTTTCGACGAGGACTTTATTGATTCTTTTATTATGAATTTCTTTGACCGTAAATTTAACCCCCTTATCGACAAAAGAGAATCCTTCTTCGGGAATAGAGCCGGCGTGGTTCAGAATAAATCCCGCGAGAGTGTCGTAATCGTCGTCTTCATTTGAAAATTCGGTTTCTAATAACTCACTCAATTCATCGATAGGCAATCTGCCGCTTAGCAAGTATGAATTTTCCGAAACCTTGACTATCGGATTTTCTTCTTTATCGAATTCGTCACGAATATCGCCCACAATTTCTTCAAGAATATCTTCCAGAGAAATCAGACCCGCCGTACCGCCGTATTCGTCGACAACTATTCCGAGATGAAGTTTCTTTTCCTGAAAATCGTGGAGCAATTCGTTTATATATTTTGTTTGTGGCACAAAGAAAACTTCCCGCGCTATTTTACGGAGCGACAGGGATTTTCTCATTTCCGGATTTTTCAGATACGGCAGCAAGTCCTTCGCATAAATAATACCGATAATATTATCGAGCGAGTTTTCGTATAAAGGGATTCGGCTATAGCCCGATTCATTAATGACTTTCATGAGTTCATCGAAAGTAATATCTACCGGAACAGCGACAATATCGACGCGCGGAGTCATAATTTCCCTGGCAGTTACGCTTCTGAACGATACAATTCCTTCGATTAATTCGTGCTCGTCTTCTTCGATTGTTCCCTTTTCCACCCCGAGGGTAGTCAGTTCGGTAATTTCGGAACTCAGAAGAGGGTTCTTAAATTTTTCGGTCTTCATTCTGGAAGTCGCCGCCCGCAACAAGTCGCTTAGAATTTTTGCAATGGGGAAAAACAGCACGCTAATCCAATAAAGAGGCAATGCCACAACTTTTGCAAAGTTGATGCTGTTTTTATTTGCAACCAATTTCGGGATAATTTCGCCGAACAGAAGTATAATAATAGTCAGAATCAAAATCTGAATCGTTACTGCCAGTTCTTCCGAAACTCCGTAAACTTTTGCAAGGTCGAGCGCAATCAGAACCGAAATTATGGATGCGGCGGTATTAACAACGGTATTACCGAGCAATATTGTCACCAATATACGACGCGGATTGTCCAACAGGAGTTGGAGATAGCTCCCAATAACTTTGCTATCTTTCCGGAAATCTTTAATTTTTTTCTTATCGATCGAAAAGAGCGCTACTTCAGCTCCCGAGAAGAATCCGGAAAGAATAATAGAAATTACAAGAAGAACTATGCGCAGAAATGAATCGCTTTCCAAGTTATCGTCAAATCCCGACTTTATTCAACATACAATTAAAATGGTAAATCCTCGTCCGAATCGGCTCCCATAGTAGGAGCTTCGCCCGGCATATCTCCGCCCCCTGATTCCGGCGGCGCTTCTCTGCCGTCCAATGGAATAAGCTGTTCGGCAACTACTTCAGTGAAATATCTCTTAATGCCGTTTTTGTCCTCGTAATCCCGTTTAGATATTCTTCCCTCGATATAAAACTTCTTCCCTTTTTTTAAGGCGTCCTTATAGAAATCGGATAAATTGTAAGCCACAACATTATGCCATGTAGTCTCGTTGACCCAATTGCCGTCCCGTCCCTTGTAACTTCTCGTAGTAGCCAATGAAAATGTAGTTACAGACACATTATTCGTAGTAAAACGCGTTTCAGCATCGCCGCCCAAATTTCCAATCAGCATAATCTTGTTTAAAGAAAAAGCCACTTGCCCACCTTTCTTTTTGTTAAAAATTGTAGTATAAATTTATGATTATTAACTGAAAATTGCCAAACAGAAAGAAATTAATCTTCAACCGTAAAAATGAAGGCGTTTTTGAACTCGGGTATTTTTTTCAGTTTGTCCCTTACCATTTCAGCCTTTTCGATAGAATCAAACGGGAAAAGCTGCACCGTATACATTTTAACTTCGTCCTTATAAATAATATTCAGTTCATACTCGGTCTTGTTCGAATTCGATTCTACGAATTTTTCAGCGTTGTTCCGGCTGGAAAAAGCTGCGAGTTGAACGATAAAATGAACCGTTTTTTTCTTAATTTCGTCTGCCGGGAGCTCTTCAACTTGTTTCTGATTCTCCAAAGTGTCCGGCGCCGCGTCCGCATCGATCGATTCTACGTCGTCAAAAATATATACTTCTTCAGCCGGTTGATTTTTTTCGGTTTCTTTCAATGAAGAACAGCCGGTTGAAAAGAGAAAACCTGCCAGAAGGATTAATATTATTTTCATATTGAAAAAAGCGCTCCGAATTAAATCGGAGCGCCGACTTATTATAATGAATAAGCAAAATTAACGCCAAGCAAATGCGCGCTGTTGGAGTAAGTTCCGTTAAAATTGAATTTCGAATTGGTAACTTCTCTTTCCATGAAAATTAAATAAAGATACGAAACGTCAACCGAGAATTTATCCGATAATTTGAGTCCGTACCCGATATTCAATCCGATACGGTCGGCGTCCGGTAATGTCGGTTCTACATATTCGTCCTTAACGGGACTGTTGTCGTAGAACAATCCTCCTCTCAGTTTGGAACCGTTTTGCATACAATACTCGAATCCGCCTCGCACAATAAATGAGTTTTCATATTTACGGTCGGCGGACTGCACGTTTTGAACCCCATTAGCCGGATTAAGGTCGAGGTCGTAATTTTCGAAAGTAACCTCGAGTTTATCGTAACTCGACCAACCTACATATTGAAAATCCGCCGTAAGCGTTAAATTGTCGTTGGCTGCGAATGCCGCGCCTACGGTAATATTCTGTGGAGTAGTTAAAGGAGCTTTAATATTTCCGTTGGGAAGCGGCAAAGTTAAGCCCAACAACGGGTGTACAAATCCCGCAGGAGCGCTTGTGGCGCTACCTTCAAAATCGAAACTAACCTCGCTGCGATAACTGAGTCCGAGGGAAAAATCCTCCGTCGGTTTGTAGAGTAATCCGGCTGTAAAACCGAAAGCTGTGCCGTCTCCGTTCATATCGATTTCGAAGTCGCCTCCTACAGGAATAGGCGCTTTGCGAATTATTGTTACGTCTGCCCATGCAAAAGTGCCGCCTACGCTGACCGACAGTTGATCCGACAATTGATATGCAATTACCGGAGTGAAATAGAACGCCCTAAGTTCAGTTTCGACTGCCAGGTACTTACCGACCCAATTCGGGTCCCACTTTGTCCCCAATCCGTAAGGATTATTCACACCAAGTCCGATATGCAATTTATCGGTTAATTGCTGGGTAATATAAAAATTGATAGGAGTGAAAAGCTGTTTCTCCATATCAACTTCGGCGGCAGGTTGAGTCGGGGTTTTGTATGTTGCCAACGGAACAATTAATGTAGTGCCCAGATAGAAATTTGTTCCTCTGAGCTGTGTAATTCCGGCGGGATTGAAATAAACAGCCGACGGATCGTTAGCCAATCCCGTAAAAGCACCGCCCATAGCCATTGCTCTGGCGCCATGCTCGTTTAATTGAAATCCGCTTCCGTTAATTACGCCAGCCGTTATAAAAATGAAAAGAAATAATTGTAACGATTTTCTCACACAACCTCCCTGTTTAGTTATGTAATTATTAAAATAAGTAATTGTTTTATAAAAGCAAAAAGAATTATTCCATTACGATTAATATCTCATTTTTCTCCACGCTCGTTCCGGATTTAATTCTGACTTCTTTAATTTTACCGTCTCTGGGCGATTGTATTTCGTTTTCCATTTTCATGGCTTCGAGCACCAGCAGACTTTGCCCTTTTTTCACCACGCTCCCTTGTTGAACATGCAATTTAACAATCAAGCCGGGCATCGGAGCTTTAATTTCGGAATGTTTTTCTTTAATCTGTCTTGACTCGCGACCGCTTTGAATTATATGTTGAAGAGCTGTATACAGCCTCAATCTATAAAGATTACCGCCAATATTATATGTAAAAGCGCTCCCTTCGGATTTTCCTGATACAATGTTATAAACTTTGCGTCCTGTACGAAGAAGGAATTCATTTTCATTTTTACCGTAAAATTCATCGATTGTATATTCAGAGTTATTAATAATTATTTTTTTTCCGCCTTTATAAATAACAGAGTATTTTTTATTGTTTAATTCGATTACAAAGTCAATCATATTTCAGCTCTGTCCATTTGTTATTGTGATTATTCAGATTGCCGTTGGTTTTGAAATTGCCTGCGTAGTTCATCACCGCCGTAATAACCGCCGCAATTTCCTGTTCGGGATTTTCTTCCGAAGCAAAAGCAACATTTTTAAGCGTATCGATATTGAAAGAAGCGTTTCTGAATATTTCGCTTTTCAATATCCGTTTAAGAAGCGGGATATTGGTTTCGACGTCTGTTATTAAATAATTCTCCAGAGCGTTCAGCATACGAGATAACGCTTCTTCACGATTTCTGCCATAACTTATTACTTTGGAGAGTAAAGGATCGTAGTATAATGATACTTCCGACCCGATATCGATTCCATAGTCAACTCTTATACCTGGAAGATTGGGAATTTTGTGATTTGTAATTTTTCCCGTAGAAGGCGAAAAATCGGAGTCTTCCGAATTAATTCTGCATTCAATCGAATGTCCTTTTATAGTTACATCATCCTGTTCAAAGGAAATCCTTTCGCCAGCCGCAATTTTAATTTGCTCTTTTACGATATCTATCCCTGTAATCGATTCGGTAACGGGGTGTTCAACCTGCAAACGAGTATTCATCTCCATAAAGTAAAAATTCCGGTTTTCATCCATAAGGAACTCCACGGTTCCGGCATTAAAATAATTGCAAGCTTTAGCCGCTTCAACCGCGGCGTTTGTTATCTCTTGTCGTAATTCCGGGTCGACCGAAGGCGAAGGAGCTTCTTCGATTATTTTCTGAAATCGTCTTTGAAGCGAACATTCCCTTTCGAAGAGGTGCGCATAATTGCCGTGATAATCCCCCAGAATTTGCACTTCGATATGTTTGGGATTGACAATCAATTTTTCGATATAAATTTCGTCGCTGCCGAAGGCTTTCATAGCTTCGCTTCGGGTTAAATTAAACGCGCCTTCGAGTTCTTCTTCATTCGACACCATGCGAATTCCCTTTCCTCCGCCTCCGCCAGAAGCTTTTAACATTATCGGGTAGCCTATTTCAGCGGCGATTCTCGATGCGTCTTTCAGATTATTCAGAGGCTCGGTCGAACCCGGCACAACCGGGACGTTATGTTCCAGCATCAACTTGCGAGCATTAAGTTTGTTGCCCATCATTTCGACCGATTTGGCGGAAGGTCCAATAAATTTAATTTTGTTTTTTTCGACGGCACGAATAAAGTTTTCGTTTTCCGATAAATACCCGTACCCCGGATGAATTGCATCGGCTCCGGTAGTCTTTGCGATTTCGAGAATTAAATTCTGATTGAGGTATGCTTTCGGTTCGCCTATCGATATGGATTCGTCGGCGGCTGATACGTGTGGAGAGAATTTGTCTATATCCGAATAAACGGCTACTGTTTTTATGCCAAGTTCTTTACATGCTCTTATAATTCTAAGAGCGATTTCTCCCCTGTTGGAAATAAGTATTTTATCAAACATATATTAAGAGCGGTTATCCGATAAATAAGATAACAATATTTTTTCACAGAACAAACCGCTTATTCGAATTCAACAACGGTAATACCGTCGCCTCCGCTTTCTATATCTGCAAAATAATAGTTTTTAACGCCTTTATACTTTTTAAGAATCGAATGCGCCAATTGTTTTAGCGCTCCAGTTCCCTTGCCGTGGAGTATTTCCACTCTCTCCAATCCGTACATGAGAGAATCATCGAGGAAACGGATAATCTCAAATTCCGCTTCGTCGGAACGCATTCCTCTTATATCGAGCCTGTATTTAACGTGGTCGTAATCGGTAATCACTTTTTTCTTTTCGTATTCTCTGAAATCGGATTTTTTAGCGGGCACAAGCGAACTGTATTTTGCTTTTATTTTCAACGAACCGATCGTTATGAGGGCTTTGTCTTTGTCCTCGTCGATTTCATCCAACACTCCTACCGAGGTTGTTCCTTTTATCGAAACGTAATCTCCGACGCTCAATTTGTAACTGGAACTCTCTTCAGTCCTCGATTTTTCAAGGTAACTTAGCGTCTTCTTTTTGACTGTTTCTATTTCACTCTTTTCTTTCTTTATTACTTCTTTGTCCGCCCTCGATTGCCTGATGTTTTTAATGGCGTTTTCAATTTTTCTGTTGACGTCGGAGAGCAGTATATTGGCTTTTTGATGAGCTTCTTCGAGTATCTCCTTTTTCTGTTTTTCCAGTTTGTTTATTTTATCCTGATACAGATTCGCCAGACTTTTGAGACGCAGATTTTCCAGTTCGAGATTATGGATTTGATTTCTCAAGTCGTGCGATTTTTTTTCAATGTCGATTAAAAATTCTTCGATTTTAGTTTTGTCGCTGTCGATATAGCGCTTTGAAAGATCAATAAATTTTTCGTCGAAACCTATGCGGGTTGCAATTTCGAATGCATAGCTCGAACCGGGCATTCCCTGATTAAACCGATAGGTCGGTTTCAATTCCTCGCTGTCGAATTCCATAGAGCAATTTTGGAACTTATCGAGTTGATTTGCAATCAGCTTAAGCGAGCCGTGATGCGTCGTAGCGACTACAAGAGCGCCTTTATCCCGCAATGAAATAAGAATGCCGGTGGCAATGGCCGCTCCTTCGACGGGATCCGTACCGGTTCCTACTTCATCGAGCAAAACAAGCGTCGACTCGTTTGCGTTTTCGAGTATCGATTTGATATTCGTAAGATGCGAACTGAAGGTGCTTAAATCGTCTTCGATCGATTGATAATCCCCAATATCCACAAGTACTTTTTCGAAAATGTGAAGATTGGAATCGGGGTGACACGGGATCGGGATTCCGGACTGCGCCATTAAAACAAGCAAACCGATCGTTTTCAAAGCAACTGTTTTACCGCCCGCATTGGGTCCGGTCAATACGAGAATTTTCTGGTCGGTAATTTTCAGATTCAGCGGGACTGTAGCTTCGAATCCGAGTTTCTTGAGAAGAATCGGATGCCTTGCATCGATCAACTCGATCGGTTTACCGTTGTCAAATGTCGGAATCGAACCGATAATTTCAAGAGCATACTTAGCTCTCGCAAACAGAGTATCGAGCGCGGTAATAATATTATAAGCGTCCAGTAATTCCTGACTTTTTGCCGCTATCTGTCTGGTGATTACCAGTAGTATTTTTTCAATTTCCCTTTTTTCGGCAAATTTCAGGGAAAGGATATCGTTATTCAATTCGAGGATCTCTGCCGGTTCAATATAAACCGTCTGGCCTGTAGACGATTCTGAATGGATAAATCCTTTAACGTGTCTTTTATGCTCCGCTTTAACGGGCAGAACGATTCTGCCGTCGCGCTGTGTAAAATATTCCTCCTGAACGAGGTATTCTTCGCTCAGTTTTTTTAGCAAGCGGTTTACTGTTTTTTGAAGCGACAATTCTTTTTCACGTATATCGCTCCGGATCGATTTCAATGCAGGGCTGGCATCGTCCTTAACATCCCAATTTTCGTCGAATATTTTTTCGATGTTTTTTTCGAATACCTTATCGACCGTCAGAGCGTTCCGCAATTCATCCAGAGGCGTATCCGTTTGATCTTCCGGTTTCAAATAGCCGACCATCTTCCTCGACATCTGCGCGAGCCGGTAGATTTCCCTTATTTCTTTCGACGAAAGCACGACTCCTTCGATTCTCGAGCGATAAATCGCGTCCGTTAAATCGGGCAAATATTCGAGAGGTGGAATATCTTTTTTTATAAGCAGATTACGCGCGTAATCAATTTTATTCCCTTCTGTAACTATGTGACTACGGTCGGTAGAAGGTCTCAGGTCTCTTATCTTCTTTTTGCCCGATTCTGTTTGGCAATAAGTCGAAATATACTCTGTGATTTTACGGAATTCGAGTTTATCCAGTGTGTCGTTTTTAACCATATCAATTACTGTTCAAAGTATCTGTTTTTTCGATAAAATCTTTAATTATATAGGTTGCATCGGAACCTTTTTCCACTATAAAATTGATTAATCCAGGAATGATATTATAAACGCTCTCATACATAAGAGATTCCGTTCGCTCTTGCTTATCCGGATAACCAAGCAAATCCAGGATAATGAAAAGCCCGCTCAGGAAAATTATTATTTGAAGAGCGCCGATTAAACCGCCTATAATTTGATTGATCAATTTATTTACTTTATCCGACGGATGGACGATTCTTTTTAAAATTGAGAAGGTTATAATTGTCGACAGAAAAATAATAACTGCAGCGATGATTTTTGCAAAATAATCGTCGTCGTTCAATATTGGAGTCAGAATAACCGCCAGTTTATCGGAAAAATTAACCGTCAGTATCACTGCCAGGACAAGCCCAGTTATGCCTATAATTTTTCTTATAAGACCGTCTTTAAATCCGAGGATAAAACCAATTAAAGCGACCGCGATTATAAAATAGTCTAAGTAGTTCAATTATAACCTTATTAATTACTGTTGCAGAAATTTTTCGACCATTTCTTTAATCAATTTGCCTTCGGCTCTTCCTTTTAGCGTTTTTGCGGCTGCCGGCATTAATTTGGGAAAATCCTCTTTTGAAGACGCGCCGATTTCTCCGGCAATTTTTTTTATTTCTTCAAATACTTCTTCGGTCGACAACTGTTTGGGAAGATAACTTTCGATAATTTTCAGTTCGGCTTCTTCTTTTTCGGCAAGTTCGTTTCTGCCAGCGGCTTTATACTGTTCGACGGCTTCCCTCCTTTTTTTTGCCGCGCTTGTGAGCAGTTTGATTTCTTCATCTTCGTTCAATGTTTTTCCGCTGCCGCTTTTTTCGAATTCGAGAATCAGCGCACGGATCGAGCGAATTGTTTCGAGGCGTACTTTGTCGCCCGATTTCATAGCCTCTTTAAGGTCCTCATTGATTTTATCTTTGAGACTCATCGTTTTACCTCTCATAAATTCAAAAAAAAAGGCAGGTCATTTAGGAAACAACCTGCCTTTATAATTATAATTATAGCGACTAAATTTTCAGCAATGTCGAGTAATTTATTCTCAGACAGGAAGCTTTTCTCAATTCCTGTTGAATATCTGTAACGATACCCATATCGGAATTCTTGTCGATACGCAAAGAGACAATTATGTTTGGCATAGCCAGACGTTTCGTGTACATAATGTTTTGAATTTCTTCTAATTTTGTAATGCTGTCGTTCAGCTGAATTCTGCCGTCGTTGCCTACCCATATATACGAAACAAGTCTCTTATTTTCGATCTTTTCGATAGCTTTTGCTTCCGGCAGTCTGAAACTGACCAGAACGTCGACTTCTCTCAAAGTAGTGGTAACCATAAAGAATAAGAGAAGCATAAAGACGATATCGGGCAGCGAGGCTGTCGGAATCGATTGCTTTGTAGTCGCTCTTTTTTTCTGAAATTTCATCTCTTTTCCTCAATTATTTTTTTACGGTTTCCGGTTCGGCGATACTTATAATAATCGGAATTTTCTCTTTAATCTCTTTCATCTCCTCGCTACGTTCGTCCAGATCGACTATTTTTTTACCGAATCTCGAGCGCGCATATTCCTCGCGTACCTGAAAGTAAGCATCTTTTATCTGATCCAACGCTTGAATATAAAGATTATAGTTTGTTTTTCTGTCCGTCTTAACAGAGACAACAAGTTTTTTATTCGAAGGCAAATTGATTTTTTCTTCTATTCGCGGCTTAAGCGTCTTGGCAATTTGAGGAATTGCAATAATCTGGTTATTAAGAAGAACGTCGCCGTTTTCGTTAATTAGCACGGCAGCCAGTCGGTCTTTCGAAATTGGTACGAATTCCTGTTGTTCCGGGGGAATATATTCAGGCAAAACGAGACCAATACCCGTATCGACGTCGATGACTGTCGAAACTAAGAAAAAGAGCAAGAGAAGAAACGAGATATCTGCCATCGAACTTGTTGGAATTTCTGCTTCCGAAAGTTTTCGTTTTTTTATCTTGACCATTTTAGAATACTCGTTTTATTAGCTTTTTTTAGTTTTCAATTCGTATAATGCATCGATCAATTCAATTGAACTTTCTTCCATATCAGCCACTAGGCGGTCGATACGCGAAATAAAGTAATTATAAAGAACCTGGAGAATCATAGCTACAACAAGACCGAAAAGTGTGGTCAAAAGAGCTACCGAGATACCGCCGGCAACGATACTCGGCGAAATCTGAGCGGCTTCTTTAATAGCGTCGAATGCTTCGATCATACCCTGTACCGTACCTGTAAAACCAAGCATAGGCGCTATTGTAATAAATGTGGAAATCCAAATCATACCTTTTTCAAGGAATCCCATTTCAATTGCGCCGTAAGCCATAATGGCTTTTTCAGCAGCATCCAAACCTTCATCTGCTCTTAAAAGTCCTGCATGAAATACGGAGGCAATAGAACCTCTTGTGTTTTCACACAACTTTATAGCTTCGGGCACGCCGCCCTTTTGAAGTGCTTCTTTGACTTGAACAATAAATTTTCTGGTGCTGATTGTAGCACGAGATAATGTCCAGAATCTTTCAATAGCAAAGCCCAAACCGATAACCAAACATGCAAGAATGGGCCACATGAAAGCGCCGCCTTCTATGAATTTTTGTTGTAAATACCCAATAAGGCTTGGTTCTTCTACCTGAGCTAAAATTGCAGTAATAAAGCCTGTAATCTCTGCGAGTTGCATATGGAAAAACCTCCGATTATGTTTTTATTATTTTAATTAATTCAAAAAAACTTATTATTCTCAAAAAATAAGTAACCAACATTAATTAAATAGGTCAAAAAAGTCAATAAATAATTTTTTGCGCTCCGCTAAATTAAGGATTTTTTAATGTTTCTGAAAAGAAAATTATGTTTCCGGTGAAAATTTTTCTGCTTTGGAAAATATTTTCCACCACAACGCATAATTCTCTGAGGGGAATCAATTTATTTTTATCGTCAATCCATTGCCTGTTCGATTCGGTGTCGAGGATATAAGGCGCAATGGCATTGGCGCTCAGATTAATAGACTTCCCTTCTTCCGCCAATGTTTTTACGAAGTAATTTAGCGCGGATTTAGAAGCGCCGTATGCCGCTATTCCGGGTTCGTTTGAAGCCGCTGTGTATGCGCTCGTAAAACAAATCGAACCGCCCCTGGATAAGGCTGCCAGTTTCATAAATTCCTTTCCGACCAGAAATGAAGAGTTGAGATTTATGTCGAACATTTTTTTCCATTCTTCATATGGCGTTTCTTCAATCCTTTTCCCGCCCCAATAGGCTCCGATTGTATCGAACAAATAATAATAAGAGTCTTTGCTCACCCGAATTTTGTCAAATGCTTCTATTATATTTTGCTCTTCTGTTAAATCCTCCACGATTATATTCTCACAGGATTTTTCGGTTGCAGGGAGATTAAGTTTTTTCCGGGAGAAGAAATAATAGTAATCGTATTGGCAATTCAGGAAATAATCGACTGCTTCCCGCCCCAGTTTACCCGAAGCTCCGAATAATAAAAATACTTTTTCCATTATTCGCTCTGTTTCAAATAAAATTTCGCAGCCACCGGGAAATGATCGCTGAATCCGCCGAAATATCTGTTGCCCACGAACGTTCTCAAAGGAGCTCCTTTATAATCGCCTTCCTTTTGAATCATATACTCCGGACGAACAATTTCAAAACTGTTTTTCACATAATCGAGTCCCCTGCCGTCAACGAGCGCACCGGAAACAATTATCTGGTCGATCATATTCCAGTCTTTACGGAAATTATAAGTGCCTTCTCCCTTCTCGAATCTTTCATAAGATAAATTCAACAAATCGCCCGGTTCTTCGATTTCCTTAGAGGCTCTGAGAACGTTAACGATGGATTGATTGTCGGGTTCGTCGTTAAAATCTCCGAGCGCAATGATATTTGCATTCGCGTTCAAATTCGCCAGACTGTCGATAACAGTTCTAAGCCTTGCCGCAGCCGCCAGACGGTTGGGTTCCGATTTTTCCCTGCCGCCGCTCCTCGACGGCCAGTGATTGCCCAATAGGTAGAGAACGTCGCCGCTTTTTCTGTGCTTCAGTTCAAGCAGCATTATATAGCGGGTTTTATCGCCGTCGGGAAGATTCACGGAAAACGTATCGACATTTACAACGGAAAAAATGTTTCTATCGTAAATAACTGTAACGTCAATACCTCTTTCGTCCGGAGACTCCCTGTAAGCTACGACATAATCCCTGTAAGTAAGCCTGTAGATAAGCCGTTTTGCCATCCAGATATTTTCCACTTCCTGTAAGCAGAGTATATCCGGACCGCAGCCGTCGTTCATATAATTAATCACTCTTTCGAGATTGTCGAGTTTTTGTTCGAGTTTTTCATAAGTCCACTTTTTAGAACCTTCCGGAGTAAATTCATCGTCGTTTTTAAGAGGATTGTCTTCCGTATCGAACAAATTTTCCACGTTCCAACTTGCCACATAAATAGTATCTCCTCCGGTTTCCGAACTCCCGAAAATTGTCGGGGCGGGCAGCATAAGCAGAAAGAGAAATATAATTGATTTGTATTTCATAATATCTTCGTTAATTTATATTTTCGGTACTGAATATAACATTTTAGGAAAACAAATGGGCAGAAAAAAATTTGTAATAATCGACGCAATGTCGCTGGCTTATAAAGGTTACTATGCTTTCATTTCGAGACCTTTGTATACGAGCAAAGGCGAACCCACCTCTGCAGTCTACGGGTTCTTAAGTCAGCTGTTTAAGATACTCGAGGATACCAAGCCCGATTATGTGGCAATCGCATTCGATTCGAAGGAAAAGACTTTCCGTCACGACAGATACGAAAATTACAAGTCGTCTCGCGAAGAGATGCCCGAAGAGATGGTTCCGCAAATAGCAAGGATTAAAGAAATTATTGAAGCATTCAATATTCCGATATATATTTTGCCCGGTTACGAAGCCGACGATTTAATAGGAACCGCCGTAAGAAAAGCAGCCGAAGCCGGATTGACTGCCTATGCAATTACTCCCGACAAAGACTATGTGCAGTTGATTAATGATAGCGTTAAAGTAATCAAACCCGGAAAATCGACGGATGAAATCGTCGTTATAGACGAAAAAAAAGTTGAAGAAGAATACGGAATAAAGCCGTCGCAAATGGTCGATTATCTTGCCCTTGTAGGCGATAGCTCGGATGATATTCCCGGAGTAGCAGGTATCGGTCCCAAAACAGCGGCGCCTTTAATTCGGAAATTCGGCTCCCTGGAAAAAATTTACGAGAATCTCGATAAAATCGATAAACCTTCGGTTGTAAAAAAACTGATCGAAAATAAAGAGAACGCCTTTTTATCCAAAGAGCTCGCCACTATTAAAACCGACGTACCGTTCGATTTCAATCTGGAAGATGCGCGTTTTACAAAACCGGATTTCAACAAACTGATGAAAATTTTCGGCGAACTCGAATTCAGATCTTTTGCGGACAAATTGAAAAAAATCTACACAGACGAAAATAAGGAAATCGAAATTCCGGAAGATAACGGCGTTAAGCTTGCTCCCGAAGAATACGGCTCATTCGATAAAACGAAAATCAATTATAAGCTTATTACAACCGAAAAAGAAGCCGTAAAACTTGCGGATAAACTCTCGAAAACAGAATTGTTTGTATTCGATACCGAAACCGATTCGCTCGATATTTTCAACGCTAATCTGGCCGGGGTTTCCTTTTCCGTAAAACCCGGCGAAGCATGGTTTGTGGCCGTTAATCCAGAACGCGCTAAAGAGGAATTGTTTGCTTCCGAACTAACGGATCGTATTCCCGTCGAAAAATTCGTCGAAATTTTCAAACCTCTCTTCGAAAATGAAAATATAAAAAAGGTCTGCCAGAACGGTAAATACGACATTGCCATTATGAGAACTTACGGCATAGAAGTAAAAAATTTTTATTTCGATACGATGCTTGCAAGCTACGTTATCGATCCGGATCAAAAACACGGAATGGACGAGCTTTCAGCCAAATACCTGCAATACAAACCGATTCCGCTTATCGAATTGATCGGTTCTAAAAAAACGCCCGAAAAAATATTCGAAGCGGATTTAAATAAATTGGCGGAATACTCGTGCGAAGACGCTGACATTACATTCAGGCTTTACAGGATACTCGACGATATTTTGAAAAAAGAAAAACTCGAAAAAGTCGCGTATGAAATCGAATTCCCTCTCGTACCGGTATTGGAAGATATGGAAAGAACGGGAGTAAAGATTGACGTCGAAAGTCTAAACGAATTCAGCAAGGAACTCGAAATTAAATTACAGTCGATTTCAAAAGAAATATTTTCTTACTCGGAGGAAGAATTCAACATCAATTCGACTCAACAGCTTCAAAAAGTTTTATTCGACAAGTTGAAACTACCTCAAACCACAAAAACAAAAACCGGATATTCTACCGACGCTAAGTCGTTAGAGTCGTTACGAGGCTCTCATCCGATAATCGAATTGATATTGGAATACAGACAAATTGCCAAACTGAAATCGACTTACGCCGATTCATTACCGAATTTGATAAATCCGAAAACGGGTAAAATTCACACAACATATAATCAAACGGTGGTTTCGACGGGGAGACTATCGAGCAACGACCCCAACCTCCAAAATATTCCGATCCGTTCAGACCTCGGTAAAGAAATCAGAAAAGCGTTCATACCGTCGTCAGATGGCAACATAATATTGAGCGCGGATTACAGCCAGATAGAGCTGAGAATTATGGCCAGCATTTCGGGCGACGAAAATTTGATCGCCGCATTCGAACAGGGCGAGGACATCCACCGCCGCACTGCGGCAATGGTTTTCAAAGTGGCTCCGGAAGAAGTTACTGCAGATATGCGCCGCAAAGCCAAGGAAGTCAACTTCGGAATCCTTTACGGTTTAGGTCCCTTCGGACTAAAGAATCGATTGGGCATATCTCAGGCGCACGCGAAAGAAATTTTCGAGAATTATTTCAATTCTTTCAAGAAAGTTAAACAATTTATGGACGAATCGATCGAAAAAGCGCGACAAAAAGGTTACGCCGAAACTCTTACTGGCAGAAGAAGATACCTTAAAAACATCAACAGCAAAAACAGAACTATACGGCAATTCGAAGAAAGAGTGGCAATCAATATGCCGATTCAAGGAACTGCCGCCGATATGATCAAATTGGCAATGATTAAAATCTTCAAAGAACTGAACGATAGAAATTCGAAGACAAAGATGATATTACAGGTTCACGACGAGCTTGTTTTCGATATGCCCAAAAAAGAATTAACCGAGTTAAAACCGGTAATAAAAAATTTAATGGAAACCGCAATGCCCTTAAACGTGCCGATCGTAGTGGATATCGGCGCCGGTTCCAACTGGCTCGACGCGCATTAATCTTCGGTCAGCAATTTATAAAAAAGATAACCGAAATTAATTTGAAGCAGCCCGAAAGCCATTCCGCTGTAAATGTCGTACCGGTTTACTTTTTCGTACAGAGCGCTGTCGCCCGTGCTGACGTAATCGTCGTAAAGATTGTCCGCCCGGAGCTTGAAATAAGCGGCAATTCCGCCGAGCAGTACGGACGAAGCTATCAGCAATTTGAATTCTGTCGTTTCGGGAAATTCCTTTTTTAGCCTTTCAGACATTACATGAAAATTAACATTTATCTTATCTTTAACGCCATAGAATTGACGTTCGCCGCCCTTTCGGGAAACGGTAATAACGTCGTCTTCAAAGCAATAAATTCTTACGGGCGTATAACCGGCAAATTTATTGTTAATATTTACCAAGGCATCCTGAGGATTCGAATTAATTAATGCCGCGGCGGGCAATCTGTAATTAAACGCCCTCGCGGAATTTTCATCTACGTAAATGGTATCCGCAATCATAATTCCATTCCATATTATTGGAGATTCGAGTATCGATACGATATGCTTGCCCCCGGATAATTTAATCGATACGCTGCCGACGCCCGCCGGTTGATCGTCCACATAAATTGCCGCGTCGGGTTTTTCCGTAACAATTTTTACTTCATACAATTCCTGCTGCGCCTTCACGGTTACGGCAAAAAACAATATAATTAATATTCTTACAAACATTTCAACCGCCGCGTTTATAATTATATAGATAAATAATTCCCCTGTCGGAGCCGGCAATAATATAATCCCGATAATAAACCGGACTAAGTTTAGCCCGTCCTTCGTAAATTACTGTTTTACGAATCGCTCCGTTTGCTACGTCAATCAGGTACATTTTCTTGTTCAGGTCGGGCTGGAGTAAAATATTTTTGGTCATCAAAGGAGTTGCATTAATAAGACCGTCGATTTGAAGAGACCATTTTAATTCGCCGCTATTTTTGCATACGGCATAAATCATTCCTTTCAAATTGCCCGATATTACTAATGAATCGTTTTGTACGGGAAAGTTAACAATCTTAGCGCCCGTATTAATTTTCCAGAGAAGTTTTTTTTGAGGATAATTATATGCATATAAATTACCTGCTGCGTCGCCGAAATAGATAATATTATTATCTATTGCGGTTCCTGATGTAACGGAGGTATCGGCGCTAAAAGAATCGACAATCTTTTTTTGCTCGGCGGAAAAAATAATTAGTTTACCTTCGTTTGTTCCCCATGCAATAATTTTGCCGTCGGATGAAGGATGCGAATTTTGTTTCTGTTTTGTATCGAAAGACCATTCAACGTAACCGGCGGTATTAAAATTATAAACGGCGCCTTCATTGTCGACGGCGACAATTCTATTGTTTAAGATCAACAATTCGCTCTTTACCGAGCCATTCAAATCGTACTTATTAATTTCCTTCCCGTCGAAGAAATCGAAAGTAACGAGAGTTGAATTCGGTTCGTTTCTTTTATTCACCACAAAATAAATTCTCCTGCCGATAAGCGCCGGAGCGATTGAAATTTCGCCGTCGTATTTTTTGTAGCCATAGGACTTTCCAGTTTCAACGTCGAATGCATATATCCGTCCCGAGAGATCGCCCGTAAAAATTAATCCGTTGCCCGCCGTTACCGAAGTGTTTGAATGGCTCCCTTTTAAATCGAATTGACGAACCAGTTCGAGAGAATCGCGGATCTCGATATCAGAGTAAAAATTTCTTTCGGGAACTCCCCCGAACATCGCGTATCCCGCTTCGGCAACGGGACGAAAATCGACCAATAGATTTACCGAGCACGAATGGAAAACAAAAACAGTCGCTATGATCAATAAAACTTTTTTCAAAAATCCCACCCGAAGAAGAATTGATAAAATAATTTATCCTGGAATCGCGAAAAATTGTTTTCGATTTTCTTGCCGATATCGTAACGGAGCGTAATGACGTTAAACAAATTGAGTCTGAAACCAAATCCGACGCTACCGAGAGTTTCTTTGTATTTAGAATCCCATGCGGCGCCTGAATCGAAGAACAGAGCGCCTCGTAAACCCGCGAAACCAAGACCGAAGAACGGAAATTTTATATAAATTCTGTCGATCAACGGAAAACGCAGCTCTACCGACGAGAGCCATAATTTTTCTCCTCTTATCGACCATCTCGGCCATCCTCTCAAATCCCAGCTTCCGCCTGCAAAAAATCGACGCGCTTCTTTGCCGTGATTTATGAAAATCGCTCCCCTTAAAGCAACCGCGCTGGTATAACCGATTCTGAAATATTTTCTGTAGTCCGCTATAACGGAATAATAATTCAAATTGCTGAATTTAATGTCGCTGATATAACCGAGCATTATTCTGAATCTCGATCCGTCAATCGGGCCGGTCGACGCCCATAATGCATTGTCGTGCACAAACGAAAGAGTATTCGACATCAGCAGCGCTTTTCTTGCCATAAATTCCCCGAAGAGTTCTTTATCGGAATTGGCAAGACTAACGCTGGCTTCGAGTCGTTGAAATACGGAGAACGGGTAATGAATTTCGGCGAAACCGCCGTAAACTCTTTCGTAAAAAAATTCTTCAGACTCGCGAATGTCGTATCGTCTGCCGGCAAAATGGAAAATTCCGTAACCGTAATTTGATCTTTTTTGCAGGTTGATTCTGCTGAGAGCAATATTGAAATTGTCTAAAATTTCACTCTGTAATTCGGCGCTGTTATAAAAATAAAAGATATAACGGTCGTCTCCCAAAAGGTCGCTTATGGCAAAGAGCGCGCCTCCTCTCGAGCCGTATATCGGATCGGTGGATAACTGTCCCACGGCATAATCGAGCGTATATTCCCTGTCGTATTTCAATCGGTCGACGCCTTTCAATGAGGAAATGCCATCGGTTTTCCATGCAGGTTTGATTTTCGTATAATCGGAAGCAATTCGGTCATAAATTCCTGATGCGGATATATTTAGTTCATAAAATTGAAAAGAGAGCTTCTCAAACGAAGATGTAACGAGCGTAGTATCGTCCACAAAATCAAAGCTGTAAACGCTCGTTACAAATTTTGTCAACTGTTCGATTTCGTCTTTCTTTACGCCATAATTATTTAATCGCCAGATGTTATACACTCCGTCGTAATCACAATTAAAATAGAGCGTTTTATAGTCGGGAGAAAAACGAGGGAATCTGATATTTGCGTTTATGTTGGTTATATACGATACTGCATAAGAACTTAAATCGAGTTCGAACAAGTTGAATTTTTGTGCGTACTCGCCGGATGTCCTGTCTGAACAGAAAATGACTTTCTTCCCTTCTTTGTCGAACACTGGATCGGCGTCGGCATAGTAATCGTTCGTAAGGCGCAATAAAGTGTCTTTCTCGAGATCATACATATAAATATCGACATAGGCCTTTGTGTCGGTAGCGGAGAACAAAAGCCTCTTCCCGTCGTTGGAAAATTTCGGCGACCTGATAGATATCAAATTCTCGAATCCCAAGGTTTTTATTTTATTATTACCGATTACCGAATAAAGATGAATCACGTCCCTTTCTTTCGATTTGGTAATAAATGCCAGAAGACCGTCCTCCGAGAGGTCGAGCGTATTGTCGAGAAGATGAAAGCTTTCGTACTCGGGCTCTTTTTCGCCTTCTATTATTACTTCCGGTTGCGTATGGTCAACGTTATCGTAATCGAGTTTAAATACGGAGGAATAACCGTTGTGATTACCGATAAAATAGATTTCCTTTTCGCCGTCCTTATTAAAAATTCTCGGATTAAAATTCAGCCCGGCGTCGGTTAATTTACGGGCGCCGATAAAATGAGGTAAGTAACTCTCGTATAACGGATAATACTTTTTCTTGAGATAATATTCCCATCTTTCGCCGATATCTTTAATTTTTAATCCGAGGGAGTATTCAAGATTGTCGTAGAAGGAATTGAACCGCCACATATTCTCAATAATAAATAAAATTTTATCTTCTCCGAATTCTGCAGCAATAAATTCCAGAAAACTTTGGCCTTCCTTGTAAATAATATATCCTCCCGCGCCGGAGAGGTCTTCGAGCGGAATAAACATGTTATTCAAAAGGAAATCCCTCATAATCATCTCTCCCTGAGCGTCCCATTCGTACGACCAATATTCCGCAAGTCCTTCCACGAACCAGAGCGGAGGCATTCTGCCGGTCTCAATTCGGTGGTCTCTGAGCAGATTGAAAATCTTGTTCGTCATAAAAACATGAACCAATTCATGCTTAATAACATGTCGAAAATCTTTCAAAGAGCCCGGATACGGGATTACTACTCTTCCCTTTAAGAATTCAAAAAATCCCCCGACGCCTTCGGGAATAAAATTCGGAATCGTGTTGGTCTGTTGGAAATGAATGTGCGAGTTGTAAAAAATTAGCGGAATTTTTGACGTTACGTAGTGATTGAATTTGACTTTCAGTTCCTCGAAAGATTCTTCTGCAAAGCGAGCCCCTATTTCCGCAATCCGTTCGAAGTTATCGTAGTAATAGATATTGAAATGCTCTGTTTTAATGAGCTTCCACTTAAATGACTCGTACTGGACTTTATTTCGACCGAAGAAGTAAAACTGGGCGGAAATTAAATGCGGCATTAAGAAAAGCAGCAAAAAATATTTCCGCCCTTTGAATATCAAAGTCGAGCCTTGAGATAATTAATGTTGTCGATAGTAGTGGGGTCGAATCCTCTGATAACGGCGTAATAATAAGTAGCCCAATCGCCCAGGAAAATCAGATCGACCAAGCGTAATTTGGCGTTTTTTTCTTCGCTTTTCAAGTCGATAATTTCGCACCCTGTTTTGCGTATGACTTCCGAAGTAATTTCAAGGCGCTTCTTTACCTGCGGATGATATTCGTCGTCCCAGATGTTAATCAGTTTTATTTTCATTTCCTGAGGATTGTAACCTTCCCAGCCCATTATTTCGTTGTGATCGAGTTCGGGGAAATATGCAAAGAAGGCGTGTTGTTTCGAATTTTCGTTGAACTGTCCTTTAAATCTTGTGCCTACGACAGAAGTATAATCCGAAACGGAATAAATCAGCGGAACGTATCCGAGAAGGCTTTCGGCCAGACTAAGCGCTCTATTTTCAGGTTGAGCGTATTCGGCTCCCTTTTTCTTCAACAATTCGATAGTATCCTGTACGTTTTGATTTTGATCGGGAACGAGTTTAAGATTGTTGAACGCATTCAAAACGGTAAAGAAATTGATCCACAGTGCAAAACGCGGCTGATAACCCGGTAGAAGTTTGCCAACGGGAATATTGTGTTTAGCGGCGACCTCTTCCATTTTTCCGCCCGTGGTTACGCAGACTATCTGACATTTTTTTTCGATCGCCTGATTTAACGCCGAAAGGGTTTCTTCGGTATTTCCCGAATACGAAGACGCAATCACAAGAGTTTCTTCGTTTACGTAAGGAGGCAACTCGTAATTTCTGTTAACCGCATAAGGATAATTCAGTTCTGTGCGGAAAAAATTCTGTATTAATTCTCCGCCGATTGCCGAGCCCCCCAATCCCGTCAATATGATATTTTTGATTTTCGAAGTATCGATTGACGAAAGATCGATTTTAAGATTCCAGGCGTACTCCACCTGTTTATAAGAATCCTGAAGAACCTGAAACTGGTTAGCCTTATCGTACTTGGCTATCAATTCGTTGATATTACTCATCATTTTACCTCAATATAAGTTTTTAATTTGGTCTGATATTTTTTCGTTAAAGAATTTATGAAGCTTATTATTGATTTCGTCCTCGTTCTTGAGATTCAAACATTCATCCGCAAGCCGTTTCAGTTCCGAATAATTCAAAGAGCGAAGTATCTTCTTGTGCAATGGTATTCCGGCGGCGGAAATGCTTAAAGATTCGAGACCGAGCCCCACGAGCAAAGGCAATGCAAACGGGTCGGCCGCCATTTCTCCGCACATTCCAATCGGCACCGACTTTTTTCCCGCTTCGTCAATAATATGTTTAATAGTTCTGATGACCGCGGGATGAAATTCCTGATATTGGCTCGAAACGATTTCGTTGCCACGGTCGACTGCAAGCAGATATTGAATCAAATCGTTCGTACCGATACTTATAAAATCGACCACGTCGGCAAAATCGGAAGTCAAAACAGCCGCCGAAGGCACTTCTATCATTATTCCGACTGGAATTTCATCATCGTATTTAATTCCTTCTTCTGTCAATTCTTTTTTGCATTCATCGATTAATTGATTAGCCGCAACCACCTCCGAAAGAGAATTAATCATCGGCAGCATGAACCAGACATTCTTGTGCAAACTGGCTCTTAGAACGGCGCGGATTTGCGTTTTGAAAAGGTTCGGACTGTCGAGCAGTAAACGGATGCCCCTCCAGCCGAGCATCGGATTCGGTTCGTGCAAATCAACCGGCAGAACTTTGTCGCCCCCGATGTCGAATGCTCTGATTATTACTACTTTCGGATAAATGCTTTCGGCAATTTTATTGTAAACTTCGAATTGTTGGTCTTCGTCGGGAAAGACTTCATATTCTTCGAACAATTGTTCGGTCCTTACCAATCCTATACCGTCGGCGCAGTTGTGAATTATAAAACTCATCTCTTCGGAAATATCGAGATTAGCCATCAATTTGATTTCTTTACCGTCGAGCGTAACTGCCGGAAGGGACTTTAATTTCAGTAATTCTTCGTCGTACTGACTTAATTTTTCAATTTTTTCTTCGTATTCTTTGATTAATATATCTGTTGGATTTACTATAACCTTTCCGTGGAAGCCGTCGATAATCAAAAGGTCGCCGTTCCGGATAATATTTGTCGCTTCGTGAATGCCGACGACGGCGGGAATATTCAACGACCTGGCGACGATAGCGGCATGCGAAGTAAGCCCGCCGAAATCCGTAACGTACCCTTTCACATTCGACCTGGATAAGAGGACAGTGTCCGACGGAGAAAGACTTGTGGTTACTACAATAACGTCATTGGAAATTTTAGATTTCCATTTTTTCTTTTTAAGATTACGGATTATTCTGTTTTTGATGTCTTCGATATCGTGCGAACGTTCTTTCATATACGGTTCGTTCGACGCGCTCATTATTCTGATATATTTCGAAATTTCATCTTCGACGATATATTCCGGCGACATTTTTTCATTTTTTATTCTTTCTTTAATATTGGAAGTCAAAACCGGGTCGTCGAGGATCATCATTTGAGCTTCGAAAATTGCAGCGCGTTTTTCGCCTATTTTGTCGACTGCAAGATTAAAAATTTTACGCATTTCTTTTTTCGACAGCTCGAGCGCAGCATCGAGATTTTCCAGCGCTTCGTCGACGTTTTCTATTTTTTCGGCGCTAACCGACTCGCTCTCTTTCGAGAACAGGTACGCCGGGGCAATCGAAATTCCAGGCGCCGCCGCTATGCCTTTCAATATGATTTGATTTTTTTCCATACTACATCTCGTCGAATCCTCTGTTGAAAAAATCGACAATTTCTTTTGCGGCTTCCTCTTCGTCTTCGCCGTCGAAAACGAGCGTAATTTCAGAACCTTTTTCAGCCGCCAGCGTCATTACTCCGATTATGCTTTTCCCGTTTATTTGCATTCCGTCTTTAATCAGATAGAAGTCGCATTTGTATTTCGAAGCCATTTTAACAATTGTAGCCGCCGGGCGAGTGTGCAAACCGGCGTTGTTCACAATTTTAACTTTTCTTTCTATCATATTTTACTTTGTTCTGTTTATGAGAGAGTTAGCCAGCCACCGTAACATTAGGCTTCCTTCGTTGTCCGGAAGCTTATTCAAGCCATTGAGAGCCGATCTTGTATACTTATCGATTTCCTTCTTTGCATCCTCCGGAACGCCGTACTTTTCATAAATACTTTTATAAGATTCAATTTCGTTGGATTCGATTCCGGAATTTTTAATTACTCTCAAAAGTTTCTTTTTATCCTCTCCTTTCGCTTTTTCTAGAGCTTTAAGAAAAAGATACGTTTTTTTACCTTCAATTAAATCACTGCCGACTTTTTTTCCAAATGTTTTTTCGTCTGCGGTAATATCGAGCAGGTCGTCTTGAATCTGGAATGCCATCCCCAGATTTTTACCGTAATTCATTAAAATTCTCACTACTTCGTAATTCGCTCCGGCAATCAAACCCCCGATTCCGGTGCAAACAGTCAAAAGCGCAGCCGTTTTTTTTGAGATCATGTTGCGGTATTCCCGCAGCGATACATTTCTACGCGTTTCAAATTCTTTGTCGAGACTCTGCCCTTCGCAAACGTCGATAATTCCCTGAGTAAAGATTTCTATAATTTGATTTGTATTCTTTTGGCAATCTTTCAACAACAATTTATAGGCGAAGGCAATCAAATTATCGCCCGCTAAAATGGCGGTATTCGTATCGAATTTTTTGTATAATGAAGGTCTTCCCCGCCTGATTGGAGAGTTATCCATAATATCGTCGTGCACGAGCGTAAAATTATGGAAAATTTCGACCGCCAATGCCGCATTGTACGCATCATTGAATTTTCCGCCTGCGGCTTTGGTCGATAACAAGAGCAAGACCGGGCGCAGTCTCTTGCCTCCCGATTCGAGCGCGTATTTGCACGGCTCGTAAAGCGAAGCCGGTTTTTTGTTATTAAATAATTTTTCGATTCTTTTCTCGATTTTCTCGAGCAGTCGTCCGTATTGTAGTTCGTATTTTTCTTTTTTCAATGAAATTCCGATTTATTGATCAACTTATTTTTTTGCAAATCCGATAAATTTTTGCAGCCGGTTAAATACATAATTTTCTTAATATCTTCGAACAAATTTTTAATATAGTCGACGGCAGCCAGCTCGTCTTTTTCGACAACCAATTTAAGAATCGGTTTGGCAGCCGCCGTAAAATCGGCTCCCAGTGCATACGATTTGGCATAATCGACGCTTTTTCTGAGTCCCCCCGAAGAAATAAGTACAAATTTATAATTTTTTTTCAACTTTTTAATCGTCCGTAGACAATAAGAAGTCGGGTTTCCCCATTCGCTCAAAAAGCTTTGATTGCCGCTCCGCATCAATTCAATTTTAGCCCAATTTGTGCCCCCGGCGCCTGCTACGTCGATGCCTTTGACTCCGGCTTCCAATAATTTGACAGCAGAGTCCGGATCGATACCGGCGCCCACTTCTTTTGCAATTACCGGGGTTTTAATTTTTGCAGTAATTTTTTCGATTTTTTTAAGAAGTCCCTTGAAATTCGGTTCGCCTTCCGGCTGAAGCAATTCCTGCAGCGGATTCAAATGAATTACCATTGCGTCGGCTTCGATTAAGTCGATCAGATAATTTATGTCGTCGATTATATTTTTGGATTTTACAATTTGAGCCGCGCCGATATTTCCGAGTATCGGAATAGCGCCGCCGATTCTTCTGAGTGACTTGTACGACCGGTCGAATTTATTGTCCAGAAGCGACCGGCGTTGACTGCCGACGCCGATCGGAATATTAAGAGCTTTTGCAACTTCCGCCAGCCGTTCGTTTATATTATTCGCTTCCTTGGCGCCTCCGGTCATGGAAGAGATTATAAAAGGATAATCGACTTTTTTCGAAAAAAATTTCGCCTCGAAACCGATTTCATCAATAACCGTTTCCGTGGCGGCGTGATGGACAAATTGATAATTTTCGAATCCGTTTGTGACAGAATCGTAATCCGCATCGTCGGAAAGCGACAACTTAATATGTTCTCCTTTCCTGCCGCTGATTATTTTCGATTCATCGCTCAATTCAGTTCGCCCTCCTGATTTCGAGTTGAACCACAAAATTGCCCGTAAAACGCTCTTTCGAATCCGTAAAATCGAATAACGATATTTGAACGTAGCGCGGATTTATATCCGTAAGATTCGAAAACATAGCGCCTTTTACCTTGAAATCTTCCACGTTATTCCAATCCTTCCGGCTTTCGTCCCACTCTTTTGGCAGGCAATTCTTAATATCCTCTACCAATTTCGTATAAATTTTGTTTGCTTCCCGAATATTGTCGCCTTCGTAGTACTTGGCGATATAACTGCCGTCGTTTTCATCGACGAATGAATCGGAAGAGCCGGACAATTTTACAAATCCGGATCTACCCGATACGGGCGCCTGGAATAGGATAAAATTAGCTTTGGCATGTTCCGTAAGGAATAGAATCTGAGAACAAAAATCTGCGTCGTCATCCGGTTTAACCGAATTGGAAGCGGCAAAAGCATATTGCAATGTATAACCGCATACAGTCGCATTCGAATCGGCGACTATCAAAAGCGCCCATTCGCCCTGTTTAGGTATTTGAGTCGAGAGGACAGCCACGCCGCCCGCATTAGCGCGGGATTGCATAAATACTTTTCCGTCCGGATCAACAAATAATACTGTAAGCGGATGCGATTCCGGAAAGACGAGAAAATTTACAATTTCGTTTTGATAGAATTCGATTTCATAACCGTCGTACCTCCCGAACCCGCTTTTAAATTTATCTCTGGAATTAATTTCTCCTTTAATTTCGTTGAATTCCACCGAATATTGACCGAAGACCGACGTAACGAATAAGAATAAAATTGGAATGATTTTTTTCATTTTTTCCTCGCTGTGGTTAAAAGTGATTCGCATCCGAAGGATATAAATTCTTTGAGCAATGGTATTTCGGGCAATTTGAAAACAGGCAGTCCGAAACGAAGATTGTAAATAGGACGGAATAAATAGAATTCTTTAACGATAAATTCTAAACCGAAATCCGAGACCAATTTTTCGAGTTTTCTTACAGTGCATCCGGTTGAAAAATGAAGTTTAATCTCGTCCACGTAAGCGGGATTTTCTTTCATGATTTTAGAAATAATGCGCAGAATGCCTGCGGGCAATAGATGAAGATAAGGTACAAACTTCAAAAAGCTTTTTGCAATCTGTTGATGACCCGCGAAGGGAGAATATTTGGGAGGAAAACTGATGAATATAAATCCTCCATCGTTTAGCAGATTTTTAAGGTTTCTAAAAGCGGCTTCTTTATCTCGGATGTGCTCAATTACTTCTCTGATAATTATCAAATCATACTTATTTTTCAATTTAGCCGGCAGTTCAGGATCGGTAATATCGCCCACTACAATGTCGAGTTCAGGATTTTTATTCAATGCCGTTTCGGCTCTTTTCGGATCGATTTCTATACCCTTACAACGCACTCCGAGCGCTTTCATAACGGTAAGTAATCCGCCTTCGGCGCATCCGACTTCCAGAAGATTCATCTTTTCGAATTCGGGCAAATTTACGCGCAAATATGGAATTATGTATTTCCTGGTATAATCTATCTGTTCGTAATAATGTTTTTCCGCCATAGTGTTCGATTAATGAAGGTAAAAAATATTTTGGACGGTAAAATACGCAAGATTTTTAAATTATTATAAGAAAAGAATTAGGAATCTACCTACCTCGCATAATTCTATGCATTTAATTCATCGGAACCATTGTGACTTTTTCCGATTCAATTATTCTCAGAGCCGAAGATTTCGAAGAACTGAGCGACGTCTTTTATATAATCATAACCGAAAATCCGGCAGGTTTCCGAGACGTCGGAAAAATCGAGTCCTCCCGCTGCAATAGCTTTATTATTGTAGCGGTTTTCCTTGCCATTGTATTTATTTGCTATTTCGATTGCAAGTTTCCAGACTTTCAGAATATTCTCGTCGTCGATATACTGACTTAAATCGACCGGTTGATTTGTAACAAATCCGGGCGACCCGTTTCCGATCACATTCCCGTCGGGAATTTTATGATAGGAACAATTTTCTTTCACGAATTTGAGTTTATCAGGAGTGGTAACGCTTTCGTTCCAGTCGCTGTGTTGAACCACATGGATGCGATTTTTGATGTCAATCGAAGGATCGAGTTTCATAATGTTTTGAACAAGAGCATAAGTAAAATCCGATTGACCCGCTTCGGCAATCCAAATACTGCCGCCGTTTTTTAACGCCCCGACTGCCAATCCGGTAACTTCCTCAAGAGCGCTATTAAAATCGGAATGAGCGTCCGACCAATGTTTTCCGAACGCCGCTTCGAACAATTCGTTTGCCGGGACGTATAACCCCTCCTGAATTCCGTATGCGCCGGCTACGGCATGATATTTAACACCCATAAAACGGGGATGCGATAAAATCGTAGCCACGCCTGCAACCGAGTGTAAATCGTCCACATCGGTTTTACAATCGAAATGCGCCAGATATAAATCTTTCTCTTTATTGAAGTTCCCTATGATATTTTGGCTTTTTTCCTGAAACTTATACCCTGCGAAAAAGAGAGCCATAATCATAACAACGAAAATATTTTTCACATTCATATGCGATACCCGATTTCTTTTTTCTTTGATAAGAAAGATAAACATCGATCCGATTTACGTCAACATTGGTTTTAAAATCCATCAATCAAATTATAACCATCTGTCACTTATAGTAAAATTATAGTTAATCATCATTGCACGGAACGCCGGGAACTAGTCTGACCTGAACTACTCTGCCGTTATCCTCAATTTTATCGAGAATAAAAGCATATGTATTGCCCGGTTGCAAACCAATACTTTCCCACTCGTATAACTGTTTTGAAATTCCTTCATTCAGCGCCTCATTTACATCGAAGTCGAAAACATCATTCCACAATATTGCCGGATAAGAACGGTAGACACGAAAATATCCGTAACTTTTTCCTCCGTCATAAATTGAATAAAGCGAATCGCCGGATAAGAACAATATGTTATTGCCGTATTGATCGTTGACATTCCTGAAATAATCAATAATTTGTCCTGCATTTTCCAGACTGTCATAATAATAAGCGGTATTACTCTCGAGTATTACATCGGTGAAAATCCAATTTTTAACAATTCCCTCGCCTTCCCATGCGGAAATTAAAGTTGCGTATTCCGGTTCCGAATTAATGCTCCTGTTTATCTCTCCAAGCGTCGTCAGTATATTTTTAAATTCGAACGGAATGTCTGCCCCGTCGGACGCGCTTATATCTTTGGTTATACCGCCGGCGCTTACGTATTTAACATGATATGAAAATCCGTCCGCTATCGGATGCTCGGGTTTATATTCGTTTTGAAGCCTTAACACGACGTACTCGTCAAACGCCAGATTCAATCTGTCAAGTTGTTCGTCGGTCAATTTTTTCGCAATACAATATTTTTTGTTCGAGCGGTAATAAGAAAAGACGGCATTGCCGTTAGAGTCGATAACGGTTTTCAGACGAACGCCGACAAATCCGCCCGTCACATCATATTCAATCAAGCGGAACGAAACCACGCGAATCGAATCGACGCCCGTCTCGCCGCAGGCAAATGTGAGGAACATTAATAAAATTAATAGATATTTTCTTATAGAAGTCATGTAGAAAAATAAAATTCAATTACGCTAATACATGTATTAATATTTTCACATATACATTAATTATTTTACAGACTCTTTTACTTTTTTTATTAGCATTTCACTTTTTGTTATTATCTCGTATACTGTATTGCCTACCTTTAATATATTTTTTTCAGATTTATGAAGCTTTTCTAGTTGGTTATATAAAATAGTGGCATCCTGATCACTTTCGCAGATTACAATGTTTATTTGTAATTTTCCTGCATCAGTATCTATAATATCATTAGTTATCGACAGAGCATTTATACCAAATTTATTGTTAAACGAAGCGATTTTTTCTTTAGGAACTACTACTGTTTTAATTATTTTCCATTCTTTAGGGATAACATCCTTAATTAAAGATTGCCCTGTTAAAGTAGAACTAAAGATCGTAATAAAAAAGCTTATTATTAACATATCTTTTATTTTTTTCATAGCCCCTCCTTATGGTAATATACTTTTTTATTTTATTGATTATTAAGATATTGAGTCTATATTTCCCTCTAGATATCCCTCTAAAGCCCACTATCAAAATAAATATTTTAGAATAAAATGAAAATATTCCGTTTCATTTTTAATAATTCGGGAAGCGGCTGTTAAGAATTTATGCAATGAAGGTTGCCGTTTTCCACTTGATATTGGTTAACTTCTTGCATTTATTTGAGTTTCAAAATAAATTTAGTTCGTTTTTTTGAAAATTATGGCAGAGCAGAGCGAAGAGAAAAATATAACGGTCAACCGGAAGGCGCAGCACGACTATTTTATTAAGGAGCGCCTCGAAGCCGGAATTGTTCTCGTCGGAACGGAAGTAAAAGCTTTGCGCCAGAACAGAGCCAGTTTGGTCGACAGTTACGCCATTGTAAAAGACGGCGAAGTCTGGCTGATGAACGCTAATATTTCTCATTACGACCAAGGCAGCTATAACAATCACGATCCGCTGAGAAAGAGAAAACTGCTCCTTAAAAAGAGCGAAATAAGAAAATTAAAAAAAGCCGTTTCCGAAAAAGGCAATACGCTTGTTCCGTTGCGGCTCTACTTCAAAAACGGCAAAGTTAAAGTAGAATTGGCGATTGCCGCCGGGAAACGTAAATACGATAAACGAGAAGATATAGCAAAAAGAGAAGCTAAACGCGAACTGGAGCGTAAACTGAAACAATAAGGAGAATAATTCAAAATTGGAAAAAAAGATTGCCTTCCCTCCCGTTAACGAACAAATGGACTTAATCAAAAGAGGAACTTCGGAAATTATACCGGAGGAAGAGCTCGTCGAAAAACTAGAAAAATCGTATAAAGAAGGAAAACCGCTAAATATAAAATTGGGCTGCGACCCTACGCGTCCCGACCTCCACCTGGGTCACTCCGTTGTTTTAAGAAAACTCGCACAGTTTCAACAATTGGGTCATACTGCGATTCTGATAATCGGCGATTTTACAGGTATGATTGGAGACCCGTCGGGTAGAAATTCTTCCCGTCCGCCGCTTACTTTCGAAGAAGCGCGTAAAAACGGCAAGACGTATTTCGAGCAGGCTTCCAAAATTCTCGATCCTCAAAAAACGAAAATCGTCTACAATTCCGAGTGGCTCGGAAAGATGACATTTGAAGATGTAATCAAGCTTGCGTCGAAATATACCGTGGCTCGCATGCTCGAACGGGACGATTTTACCAAAAGGATGAAAAACGGAATTCCGATAAGCATGCACGAAATTCTCTATCCTCTGGCTCAGGCGATGGATTCGGTGGCAATCGAAAGCGACGTGGAACTGGGCGGAACCGACCAGAAATTCAATTTGCTCGTGGGACGCGATATTCAACGCGAATACGGGCTTGCTCCGCAAGTAATTCTCACTATGCCGATTCTCGTAGGAACCGACGGCGCGGAAAAGATGAGCAAATCCCTCGATAACTATATCGGCATCAATGAACCGCCGAATGAGATTTACGGCAAAACTCTCTCGATTCCCGACGAATTGATTTATACATACTACGAACTTGCCACGGATGTATCGAACCAGGAACTTAAGATAATCAAACAACAACTTGACAACAAAGAAGTTAACCCGAGAGACCTAAAAAGAGCTTTAGCAAGAAAACTCGTGTCGATGTATCATTCAGAAGAAGCGGCTTTGGAAGCCGAACGGGAATTCGACCAGATTTTCGTTAAAAAAGGTTTACCGGACGAAATACCGGATTTAAAACTCGATAAGAGCGATTCCGAAAAAGGA
The DNA here is from genome assembly GCF_049325435.1 of Melioribacter sp. NCBI lineage: Bacteria > Pseudomonadati > Ignavibacteriota > Ignavibacteria > Ignavibacteriales > Melioribacteraceae > Melioribacter > Melioribacter sp. The sequence continues at coordinate 191,318 of NZ_JBMOLD010000013.1, forward strand.
ATCGATATACTCGATTTAATATTAAAAGCAGGCTTTGCTCCCTCTCGCAGCGAAGCAAGGCGACTTGTAATTCAAGGCGGGGTTTCAATTGACGGCGAAAAAATTTCAGACCCGAAATTGGTAGTTAATCCCAAAGAAGGCTCCATCTTAAAGGTGGGAAAGCGCAATTTTGCAAAAATTTCGATTTAATTTATGGAGGAAATCTAAATTGTACGTACCAACAAAAATCTTTTTTACTAAAGGGGTCGGACGCCACAAGGAATATCTGGCCTCGTTCGAGCTCGCATTACGCGACGCAGGAATCGAAATCTGCAATCTGGTTTCAGTTAGCAGCATCTTCCCCGTCGGCGCTAAAATTATTAACAAGACGCAGGGACTTAAAATGTTGCAGCCCGGTATGATAACCCACTGTGTGATGGCTAGAAACGCGACAAACGAACCAAACAGATTAATAGCCTCTTCAATAGGAGTAGCAATTCCCGCCGACAAAAATATGTACGGCTATTTGTCGGAGCATCATCCGTACGGAGAGACCGAGAAAGTTGCCGGCGAATACGCCGAAGACCTTGCAGCTACAATGCTTGCTACCACTCTCGGTATCGATTTCGACGCGGACAAGAACTGGAACGAAAGAGAACAGGTATTCAAAATGTCGGGAAAAATCGTACGTACTTTCAACGTTACGCAGTCAGCCAGGGGAAACAAAAACGGTCTCTGGACAACCGTAATTTCAGTAGCAATCTTATTGCCATAGTTTATGATACATTCTCATTTAGCGTTCTGGATTTTCTTCTGGGTCGTAGTTTCGATAATGTTCTACATCGACCTGTATGCAGTTGAGCACAGAACTGATAAAATCGGCATAAAAACAAGCCTTAAATGGAGCGGCATCTGGATAGCTGCCGCTTTTCTTTTCAATCTGCTCATTTTTCTCTTCCTGGAAGACGGACATCAAAAAGCTCTCGAATTTTTAGCCGGCTATCTGATTGAAAAGTCCCTCTCGGTCGACAATTTATTCGTCTTTCTGATGATATTCAACGTAATGAATATCAAAGAAGAACATCAGCCTCATGTTCTCAAATGGGGAATAATAAGCGCCATCGTTTTGAGAATAATATTTATACTTGCCGGCGTTGCTCTCATAGAGCTGTTTCACCCGATTATTTATGTTTTCGGAATAATGCTTTTTTATGCGGCTTATAAAATGGCATTCGGCGGCGAAGAGCAAATTAACTACGAGAAAAACCCGTTCATTAAATTTTTTACGAAGAGATTCCGACTGATAACAAAATACGAAGGCAAAAATTTCTTCGTCAGAAAATCCGGTAAATTATACATAACGCCGGTCTTTCTTACGCTCGTTTTAATCGAATCGTCCGATATTGTTTTTGCCATCGATTCGATACCCGCCATAATTGCAATTACGCACGACCCGTTCATAATCATTACCTCAAATATCTTTGCCATACTCGGTTTAAGAGCTCTCTACTTTGCTCTCGCGGGAATAGTCGATTTGTTCTCTTACCTTAAATACGGAGTAGCGATTATACTTGCATATGTAGGCGTTAAAATGTTATTGGCGGATATTTATAAAATTCCTACACTCTATTCGCTGGCATTTATTGTTACCGTACTCGCCGTATCGGTAATTATTTCTCTGATGAAGAGTAAAAGCGCCGGCGAGAAAGCCCCAAAAGGTGAATAACCAAAGATACCGTCAAACCGACGACCATCGGTTCTATAAATTGCAAACCGTCATCGACATAAGGACGCGCCATAAGCCATATTATTACAGATGCGGAACCTCCGATTAATTCAGCCGCTGCAAAATTAGAATCGATTCTGAACTTATCGTAATACGCTCCGATTATCAACAGTATTATGCCCGGTATGAATATGCTTCCTATCATATACCAGATAGAAATTACGGATTGTACAAAATAAGCCAGCAGAACAGATATTATTCCGGCGAAGACAATGCCTGCTTTCGTATAAAAATTCACCGTTTGTTTCTTTGCAAAACCGAATTTTAACATAATATCGTTTCCGAATGTAGTTCCGCTTAGGAACAGGAAACTGTTGGACGTGGAGATAATAGTCGCAAAAAGCGCCGCAAAAAAGAGTCCTTTCAATCCGCTGCCGAGAATTCTATCGGCATAAATCGGGAAAGCCAAAACCGGGTCCGTTAGGTCTTTCAAATATGCTTTTGAGTAAAGTCCTGTGGTTGTGGTCAGGAAGTCGAACAAGAACCAGAAAATAACCGATATTAAAATTCCGTATTTGGCTGTTTTCCCGTCTTTTGCCGCATAGCATCTCTGATGGAATCCGGGATCGGCAAAAGTCCATAACGCAATCAGAAACCAGACCATAACATATAAAGGCGATTGACCGCCGGTTATGCTGAGATGCTCCGGAGGTAAATTCCCAACTAAAAATTCAAAATCCCCTACCGATTCAAACGATACTAATACGATGATTATAAAACCTGCGAACATTACAAAAAACTGAAAAACGTCCGTAATCAAATCCGCGCGATACCCCCCTTTTATCAAATAGACCGACGAAAAAATAAAGGCAATTATCAAGCCTAATATAAGAGGAATATTAAATATTACGTGCAATAATGCGCCCGTCATCAGAATATATGGAGCCGGCGAGACCAGAATGAAAATAAATATCGACGAAATTAACGCCGGAATTTTGCCGTATATTAATTCTATTTTATCGGGAATTGTATAAAGCGAAGAACTTCTTACTTTTTCCGCAAAAAAGAAAGCAAAAACAATTGCAAAAATATAGTACGGCAAACCCTGGGTAATCCAGCTCAAAATACCGCTGGTATACGTAAACTCTCCCACGCCGAGTATGCCGCCGTACCAGGTGGATACGTTAGTGAGCACGAACAAAAGAAGTCCTACTTTCCTGCCCGACAGAAGAAAATTTTCAGTAGTGTCTTCGGTACGGCGCGCGGCATAAAAACCGATAAACAATAGCACGAGGAAAAAACCGGTTATGATCAATATATCGGCGACGCTAAAGCTGACCATTTTTCCTCATTGCTTCAAAATCCCTGATTAGAAAAATCCGCCCTCCTTTTATAGTCAGATTTATCGAATCTTTCAGAGCTACGTTGCTCGTGCTCTCCTTTTCGCCGAATGGAAGACTTGTTTCTTTTAGAGGATATTTAAGACCTTGCGAAGTAATTTTTGTTTTGCGATCGAAGCCGTATATCGAGACGGTTTCGCCCGGCGATGTTTTTATTTCCACATCTCCTTCATAAGCGCACAGCACCGATTGACGATGCAGTAATTTAATCCGGATTTTATCGTAAAATTTCAGCATAATGCCGAGATTGCAAAACGAGTGGTCCAAACGGCTGCCCGTTGCGCCGATTAATATTAGTTCGTCAAATTTCTTTTTAATGGAGTATTTCAGAGCCTTTTCGACGTCGGTGTCGTTTTGCCGGTTCAGTTTTATGATTTCAGATTTATCGGAAAAATAATTCAGATTATCATCGGTAATCGAATCGAGATCGCCTATAATCACGTCGGGAACGAAATTTAATTTACGGGCGGAGTTTGCCCCTCCGTCGGCGCAGATAATTTTATTGTATCCGGCGCGGATAAGATAACCAATTATTCTTTTCGACGGAGGGTCTCCGTTAGCCCATAAAATTGCTTTTTTCATAAACCGAATTTAATTCCCGCAATAAAATTACGCTCGGCAGCCGGAAAGAATTCTTTACCGATTCCGTATGCCGCATAAAGATTGTCGAAAATATTGTTTATTTGCAGATACAATTTAAGATTTTTCAAATACGAATCTAATTGTAAATCGTACGAGACATAAAAATTAGCCACAAAATACGATTCGACTTTGTTGTCGGTATAATCGGTAATGTAGGGATAAATCGATCTGTACTCGGATAATTTTTCATCGTAATTGTCGGTATAAAACTCGCCGACGTATTTGCCCGAGAGTTGCGCAAACAATCCGTCCCTTTTGTATTTTATAAGCGCGTTGAACATAACATCCGGAAAACCGCTGATTCTGTTGCCCGACAAATCGAACCGATAAGTTTTCGCTTCGTCGTCGCTGTAGAAATATGCGTAACCTTTGCTTATATAATTCTTACTTAGCGCTCCGTTGAAAACCAATTCGATTTCTTCGGAGGGTTTGAAAATAAGCGAAGATTCTATTCCGTAATGTATGGTTCTGTCCATATTTCCGGTTATCGGTTGACCGAATCTGTCGAGCTGTCCCCTTTTGACAATTTCGTCATTGAATAACATATAAAATCCATTCAGAGCCAGACTCATTTTTTCTGTGTTGTAAGCCGCTCCAAATTCGAAATCGTTCATGGTTTCTGGTTTTACCAGAGGTTTTGAAAAATCGTACGAACCGTCGGGCAATTGTTCAAACTGAGGAGTTTCGCCCCAGCTCGATTCGGCGGCGTCGTAATAATTTTTCAATCGGGGTTCTCTAGTTACGCGCGCAAATGTAAAATAGAAATTCAGTTCGGGCGTGTAACGGTAATTCAATCCGAAACGGGGATTGAAAAACAAGTCGTCAATTTCGAATTCGTTGTCGAGATAACGCTCGTTTGCAATTTCATATCTATGATACGCCAACTGCGCTTCCGCCAGCAGACTCAATTGTGAATTAATATCGTATTTTTCATGAGCAAAGAAAGTGAAAATATCTTTTGCTCCTTCGTAATAATAATAACGGTAATCTTTGGTTATACCTTCAGGGAGAAATTCGCCGTAATTAAGACTTCCCCAGTGGACCGATCTGTGCAGTCGCAATTCGCCGCCGATAATTAATTCTCCGTTTGTATGATTAAGACTTAAACGCGGAATCCATCCCCATTGCTTGTTTTCTACCATTGCGCGTATCAATACATTAGAAGGATTCACAACGGGATTGAAACCGTTGTCGCGCGTAAGTCTGAAATATGTCGTGTCGCCCCACGAGCCGTCGTAGTCGAAGAATCCGTCGCCCAGCACCAGGAACAGCGCTGAATTGAACACAGCCTTTTCATTCAAGCGATACTCGTTGAGCAATTCGAAATGCGGCTGAGAAAAGTTTTCGATTTCCTCCGGTCTTCTTTCGGCAGTGTAAGTATATCCGTTTTCGTCCGCTTCCCAATAAGAATAATTTGCTTTGCGGAGCTCTCTATCTTTGATAGCAAATTTTGGCAAACCCGTATACGCCAATCCGTCGGCAAGCGGACCGCCGTAAATATTAATTTGAGTAGTCAGATTTTCATCAAGCCGCACCGCCGACAAATAATAAGATTTAAGGTCTACCCAACTGTTGTTACGGTAACCGCTGCTCAATGTTTGAGATAGTTTTGCATAGACGGAATATTTGTTATCGATCAATCCGCTGGAAACAACAGCAGAGTATTTTCTAGTATTATAGCTGCCGATAGAAGAAGACAACTCCAAAAGCGGTTTATCGGTAATCGATGTGGTGATAATATTGATGGAACCTCCCACTGCGGCATAACCCGCTACGCCCGAACCGGCGCCTCTCTGTATTTGTATCAGTTCCGTATTTTCCAATAAATCCGGAAAATCAATCCAGTAGACGTTATGATCTTCAGGGTCGTTTTGAGGAATGCCGTTGATCGACACGGAAATTCTGCGTTGATCGAACCCTCTAATGCTCAGGTAATTATAACCCAGTCCGTTACCGCCTTCGGAATAGAAAGTAGCAGAAGGAGTGTAACTGATAATTTCCGGTATATCCTGAATCGTATAGTCTTCTTTGATTTCGGTTTTATTCAACTTGGTAAAAGTCAACGGCGAAAAACCGCTTTCTCCTATTGTGCCTTTAACGAGTACGGTCTGACTTATAATAATGTCGCTTTTGAGTTTAATGACTCTATTTTCGAGTTCAAGAAAATCTTTGACAGGAATTTCGAATTTTCGATACCCGATATAGCTAACGACCATTATGTCGTCGTTTCCGAAATTTCCTTTCAAAACGAAAATGCCCATTGAATCGGCCGAAGCGCCGAAAGATGTATTTTTTATGTAGACGTTTGCTGCAGGTAACGGTTCGCCCGTGTCGGCATTAACGATTTTGCCTTTGAGCTCTGTAACCTGAGAGTAAATTAAAGATGTGAATAGAAAAAAAAGAATAATTAAGTTTTTCATATGAACCTCCGTTTAAAATAAAAAAGCCGTTTTTATAACGGGAAAACGGCGATCAACTTAATTATTCTTCGACCGTTTCCCTACGCTGGCATTACCCAGATCAGGTTCAAGGGTATAATCTCAGCCCCCTCTTACGGGAGCACCCCTAACGACTTTTTTTATGTTAAAAGAACTAGTTAATTATTTTGAGTTTTTGTCCGACTTTTATTTTGTCGGATTGAAGATTATTCCAATTAATAATATCGGCGACAAGCACTTTATAAATTCTTGCAATGGTCCAGAGCGACTCGCCCTGTTTAACTCTGTGAATCGTTACTTTAGATTCATTATTTTGCTTTGCAATATATTTATTGTCGGAATTATTTTCCACTCCGTTTTTAACTGTAAGTTTTTGACCTACAAATATTTTATTAGAATTGAGTCGATTCCAATTCTTAAGGTCGTCGACAGTGACATTAAATTTATCCGCTATCTCGATTAAACTGTCGCCTCTTTTCACAACATAGTATTCGCTATTGCTGCTTTTATTATCATTCGGCAGGTTCTCATTTTTCTGATAAATTTTAAGATTCTGTCCTACACGAATAAGATTATTTCTCAAATTATTCCATTCTTTGATATTCGACACTCTCACGCCGAATTTATCCGCTATTTCGCTTATAGTATCGCCTTTTTTGACAGTATATTCTACAAGGTTGGAATTTCTTTTGGCTGTATTGTCTCCGTATGAATAGACATTGTCGGTTCCTTTTAGAGTAAGAACCTGACCGTATCTGATACGATCGGATTTAAGGTTATTCCATCTTTTGAGTTGGGCTACAGAAACGCCGAATTTTTTGGCAATTTCACTCAAAGTATCGCCGCGTCGCACTCTGTATTTATCGGCTCTTTTATTGTCAAGATTTTGCGAAGAGGCTGTTTGCTGAGCATAACCCGGATATACAATCAACTTTCTGCCCTGATAAATTCTGTCGCTTCTGAGGTTATTCCAGTCTTTCAGCTGGGAAACTCGCACGCCATACCGTGCGGCAATAGTTGATAAAGTTTCTCCACGACGAACCCTATGTTCGATAACCGTGCTGCCGATATTCGCCAATAACAATTGATTTTTTTCCGCGCCGGATAACGAATCAATCTTTGAATAATACTCTGTTTGTTCTTCAGGGACATAAATTTTTAATTGTTGCCCTACTCTAACCCTGCGCGTATAAGGAATATTGTTCCAGTTTCTCAAATCGGAAACGCGCACGTCGAACAATTCGGCTATATCCACGAGGTTATCGTTGCTCTTCACGGTATAGTTAACCGCAACTTTACCTTCGGGAACAATATATTCCAAAGAATCCGCGCTGTATAAAGAATCGTAAATTTGAGTGAATTTATCGTCCAGGTCGGGATTTGTGAGCTCTAGTTTATAAGTCGGATTTTCGTCCGCCGAAGCCACCAACTCATCAACCGCAGGTAAAATATCCGTATTAATTGGAATATCATCGACATTTATGCTTGAGACCGGAATCTTAAGTTCCGTTCCCACGCTTAATTTACTCCTCGGCGAAATGTTATTGTATGATGCAAGCTGCGAAATGCTCACATTATATTTCGAAGCTATTTGCCATAGAGATTCTCCGGATTTAACCGTATGAACAGTGTACTGAACTTTTGCATCGTCAGGAATATTTTTGAGATTCGTAACGAAGGCTTCGTAAGATTGCGCGGGAACTTTGAGCGGATATCCTCCATCATATTTAGGAGGAGTAATATTTTGAATTAATTCGGGATTTAATTCTCTTAAAAATTCAACGCTAACTCCTGCGCACTTGGCTAGCACATTCAAATCGACAGCCTCTTCAATCCGATAAATTTTATAATCAATCGGTTTCTCGTATTGAATATTATTGAATCCGAATTTTTCGGGTTGACTTGCAATCAATGTAGCGGCAATATATTGAGGTACGTAATTACGAGTTTCTCGCGGCAAATACCTTCTCATTTCCCAGAAATTATTCGAGCCGGAAAGTCTCATTGCTCTTCTTACTCTGCCTTCGCCGCTGTTATAAGATGCTATAGCGGAATACCAGTCGCCCAGTGAATAGTAAAGATCGCGTAAATGTCTTGCCGCTGCTCTGGTGGCTTTCTCCGGATCTCGTCTTTCGTCTATATGGTAATTGATTTTCAAATCGTACAAACGCGCCGTTCCTTTCATAAACTGCCACAATCCGACAGCTCTAGCCCACGACCTGGCGGTTGGGTTCAATCCGCTCTCTATCATACTCAAGAATATTAATTGCTGAGGCACCTGCTCTTCCGCAAAAATCTTAGCCATCATCGGAAAATATTTTCCCGAACGGGAGAGCCACAGTTCCATATATTTCCTGCCTTTGCCCGTGAAATACTCGATATATTGCTCTACATTCCTATTGATTTCCAATGGAAATTCGCCGACTACGACAGTAACGGTATGATCATCATCGTTAACTTCCACTGAATCTTCCAGAGCAGGCAAACCTGGTATGCTCTTATTCATCCATTCGTCAAGAGCGCTTATAGATGCGTCTTCAGGTAATTCGTCCAGACTTTCCACATAACTTCTATAGTCTTCCACGATGGCATTTTCCAATTCGACATAAGCGCCGTTTTCTTCTATATTGGGATAATAACTCAATTTATTAATGATGGATAAAGCCGATTCGTAATAATTAATAGCTTCGGATTTGAAGCCCAATTTTTGCTTGTAAAGAGCAGTCAGATAATCCTGTCTGGCGTTTTCTAACATCTCGCTGGTTATCGACCTGACAGTCAGAACTTTTGTTGTATCGGGCGGCGCCTTTTCGCTTTTTTGAGATAAAAAGTCTAGTGTTCCGCATGCATTAATTATGAAAAGACTGAGTACCGATAAGATTAAAATTTTATATTTCACACTAAACTCCATCTCATTTTTTCTTATTGCAATTTAGTCCCTTAAGTGAATTTTGTCAAGGAAATTATTATAAAATGTCAATTACTCCTTGTAATTAAACAAGTTAGTATTAAAGAGGAATATTCGAATGCTTTTTCTTCGGATTATTATCGACTTTAGTTTTAAGAATATTGAGCGAATCGATCAATCTTTTTTTAGTTTCTCTCGGAAAGATTACTTCGTCAATATAACCTCTTTCGGCGGCTATATACGGATTTGCAAACTTTTCGGTATACTCTTCGACAAGTTTTTTCAACTTTTCTTCAGGTTTATCGGCATTTTTAATTTCTTTTTTGAATATTATTTCGACTGCGCCTTTGGGACCCATAACCGCTATTTCAGCAGAAGGCCAGGCAAAATTGAAATCGCCTCTGATGTGTTTTGAATTCATTACGTCGTAAGCCCCGCCGTATGCTTTGCGCGTTATGACCGTAATTTTAGGAACCGTAGCTTCGCTGAAGGCAAAAAGTAATTTGGCTCCGTGCCTGATAATTCCGTTCCATTCCTGTTCTGTTCCCGGCAAAAATCCCGGCACGTCGACCAGCACTATTAAAGGAATCGAAAAGGCGTCGCAAAATCGCACAAACCGAGCTCCCTTTACCGAAGCGTTTATGTCCAAAACTCCCGCAAGCGCTTTCGGCTGATTCGCAATAATCCCTACGGACATTCCTCCGATTCTGCCGAAACCGACCACTATATTCTCCGCATACTGACTGTGCACTTCATAAAAATCTTCAGTCAATAACTCAATTATTTCTTTCATATCATACGGTTTATTGGGATTATCGGGAATAATCGTATCGAGTTCCGGAATTATCAAATCATCCGACGTGAAAATTTTTTCCGGAGGAGAGTCCATCCAATTCAAAGGCAAATACGACAACAATTGTCTTATTCCTTCCAGGACTTCGGCTTCGGTGTTAAATACAAAATGAGCCACTCCGCTTTTGGATGCATGAGTATCGGCGCCGCCCAGTTCTTCGAACGAAACATCTTCATGCGTAACGGTTTTTACCACATTAGGGCCCGTAACGAACATATAGCTCGTATTGCGCACCATAAACGTAAAATCAGTTATTGCGGGCGAATAGACCGCTCCGCCTGCGCACGGTCCGAGAATAGCAGAAATCTGAGGAACCACGCCGGAAGCCAAAGTATTCCTCAAAAATATTTCCGCATAACCGCCCAAACTTACAACTCCTTCCTGAATTCTTGCGCCGCCGGAATCATTCAGCCCGATTATCGGAATGCCGGTTTTCAATGCCATGTCCATTATCTTGCATATTTTTTCGGCATGAGCTTCGGATAACGAGCCTCCGAATACTGTAAAATCCTGACTGAAAACCGCTACGGGTCTGCCGTCAATTTTGGCAAAGCCGGTAATAACGCCGTCTCCGTAGAATTTTTGTTTGTCCAATCCGAAATCTTGGCTCCTGTGTGTAACGAGCGAATCGATTTCCTGAAATGTGCCGCTGTCAACCAACAGATCGATTCTCTCCCGCGCAGTCAGCTTTCCCTTTTTATGCTGTTGTTCGATTTTCTCTTTGCCGCCCCCGTCCAAAGCCGCAGAACGTAATTTTTCCAGCTTTTTGAATTTATCTTCCATACTACACCAACATATTGGCGAGCAGATTTTCTGCATCGAGTTTTTTGAATTCGTTAATTACGTTCTTTCTCAATTCGGCAAATTCCTCGGACTTAAATGTATCCAGATTTTCTTCCTTGGTAATTGCGACATCAATTTTCCTGATAATTTCGCCGGGACTTTTTTTCATCAGGAACAAGACGTCCGACAAAAAAATTGCTTCGTTTATATTCGAAGTAGTAATCAGCATTCCCAGATTTAATTCTTTATTCAGTTTTCTGAGCAGAAAATAGAGCTCCGCCTTTGAACGGTAATCCATCTTAATGAAAGGTTCGTCTATTAAGAGGAATCCGGATTTTCTAATTAAAGCCCTTGCAATACTTATCCGGAATCGGAACCCCAGACTATTATTGTAGGGCACATGAGTTTCATATCCTACCAGTCCGGTAAGTTTTATTGCATTTTGCAATTCCTCCTTGTCGTATTTGTTCAAACCGAAGAGGATGTTTTCTTGAACATTCAACCAGGGATACGACGAAGGCGCTGACGGAATGTAAATTAAAGGAGCCGGCAATTCATACCGGATTTCGCCTTCGGTAGGTTCTTCCAATCCGCATAAAATTTTCAACAGACTCGATTTACCCGCGCCGACAGGCGCAAGTATCGATGTGATTTTATCGGCTTTGAATTCACAATTAAGTCCTTTGAACAATACTTTTCTGAAACCCTGCTCGTCAATATAAGTTTTGCCGAGGTTGATTAGTTCAATCATCTTATTCTTCCCAATTAAAATATTTTTCTTCGATGATAAGGAGAATCTTATCGCCCGCCCAAATCAAAAATGTGGTAATTACTGCGACAACGAACAAGAAAACGAAATCATTGTAATATAGCGCTTTGTAGTATATGCCGCCAAGTCCGTTCCCCTTCTCCGCAAATTCATAAAAAAGCACAATCATCCAAATCAGATAATGCTTTGCGATTAATACGCGATATAAATACTTTTGTAAAATTTTATGGACGACTGTTTTTGCGACTTCTTGTTTAGACATCCCGAGATTAAACGCTACGTCTATATATTCCTTTTTAATATCATTCATTTTTTCTGCGGCGGACAATTTGAGCATAGCCGACACAAAAACAAAACCAAACAACAACTCGCCCCAAAACGAAGCGCCGAACCAGAACAGAAATAATAAAACAGGGAATAAAAAAGGAACATATTTAATCGGTCTAACTGCAGAGAAATCAAATGAGGCAAAAAGATTTAATCCGGTTTTTAAAACTGCAAGAATTAACAAGTAGGCTAACAACATCGAAACGTAGATAACTGTGGTTGTGGAAGCCAGGCTTTGGAACATATCGTAAACGTTCCACGATTCGACGAACGATTCGATTATCTGCGAAGGCTGAGGCAATACTCTATTAACGGGTAAAATAAATTCGAAAAGCATCAAATAAATAAACAGAAGAGTTAAGACAAATTTAATCCCGCTGTAATTTTTATTCATTTGTATCCTGTCGGTTTTATGTACTTAATTTATCGATAGGAAATCGATTATGCAACTATATAATCATATTAAGAAAGGATTAATTTCCTTTTCCCTGCCAATTGTGGAAGATTCGCCGTGTCCGGGATAAATAATTACGTCTTCCGGAAGCGTAAGCAACCCGGATTTAATCGATTCTATAAGTTGATTGTAGTTTCCGCCCCAAAGATCCGTTCTTCCGATACTTTCCTGAAAAAGAACGTCGCCGGTAAAACAAATTTTTTCATCAGGCAAATAGATAGAAAATTCGCCGGGGGTATGTCCGGGTGTAAAAATAAATTTCAGTTTCGAATTACCGACTTGAAGATCGAGCTTTTCGTCGATATAAAAATCGGGTTTGGGAGATTCTTCGAATTCCATTCCGTAACCGGCTGCAACTTCTTTCATTAAATCGAGAAGAAAAAGATCCTTTTCGGGCGCATAGAATTGAGGATTAAATTTTTCGTACACAAATCTGTTGCCGAGAATATGATCGATATGACAATGGGTATTAAAAAGATAACGGAGTTTAATGCCGTTCAATTCGATAAAATCGGATAATGTTTCTTTCTCGAGTTGGGTGGAACAGCCCGGATCGATAATCGCCGCATCGAACGTAAGATCGTCCCAGATTAAATATGTATTCTCCGCAAAGAGATTGAATACAAATTTTTTAATCGAAATCATTTATTAAAATTTTCTTTGAGACGTTTTTCTAACTGACCGGTATAATTCAAAAAATTCGCTCTGGTTTCTTCGATTGAATCGCCGCCGAATTTATCGAGGAACAGTTTTGCAACGCTCCAGGCTGCCATCGATTCCGCAATAACCGCGCATGCCGGCGCGGCTACAAAGTCGCTTCGTTCTCGTCGGGCTTTAATATTCTTCATTTTCGACAAGTCAATAGAACCGATTGGCGACATGAGCGTGGCTATCGGTTTCATTGCTACTCTAATAATTATCGGGAGTCCCGTCGATATTCCGCCTTCTATTCCCCCGGCATTGTTAGTCTTGCGGCTGATTTTGCCTTTTCTCAGAACAATTTCGTCGTGTACCGCAGAGCCGTATTCATCCGCCATCTTGAATCCCCTGCCAATCTCGACTCCCTTAACGGCTTGTATCGACATTATAGAATGAGCCAGGTCGGCTTCGAGACGAGTATCGTAATGCACAAAGCTTCCGATGCCTATGGGCATACCCGTTATTACGACATAAAATGTACCTCCAAGCGTATCGCCCTTTTTCTTGGCGAGTTTTATCCGTCGAATTATTTTATCTTCATGCTCTTTGTCTAAAACCCTCACCGGACTTTTATCCGAAATCTTGTTTAATTTTTCAGCCGAATAATTCGAATTTATTTTATTGGCAAAAAACTTATCTATAAAATTCTCTTTCGGATAAATGCCTCCTATGCTTTCTACGAAACTGCCGACGTGAATGCCGAACTCGCTCAAAAATTTTCTGGCTACCGAGCAGGCTGCCACGCGAGCCGCAGTTTCCCTCGCGCTCGAACGTTCGATGGAATTGCGTATATCGTCGAAATTATATTTCGTTACGCCGACCAAATCGGCGTGTCCCGGACGAGGAATCGATATCTTTTCAATCGGAACATCGACCGGCTCCGGATTCATTTTGTCTGTCCAGTTTTCCCAGTCTTTATTCCAGATAATCATCGAGATCGGCGAACCGAGAGTTTTACCGTGCCGGATACCCGAGAGTATTTCCGCTTTATCCGTTTCAATTTTCATTCTGAGACCCCGGCCGTAGCCTGCCTGACGTCTCTTCAATTGTTCGTTTATATATTCGGATGAAATTTCAATATTCGAAGGGAATCCGCTTACAACTGTTACAAGAGCTTTTCCGTGGGATTCGCCTGCGGTAACAAAATCAATCATTTTACCAGCCCTGTTTTTTTGATGCGTAAATATAAAAAAAGCGTCCTAATAATGGACGCTTTTTTCGGTTAAAATCATTTTTATTTATTCTTCTTCGGGAATTTCCAGACCGACGAGGCGGGAATTACCCTGACTGTCTACCAATTTGAGAAGAACGGCTTTCCCTTTGTTGTCATTGAATATTTCTTCGAGTTCGCTTACCGTTTTAACCGGCTTTTTATCGGCTTCCGTTATTACAACGCCTTTTATTATGCGCTGGTTATAAGCCTTGCTGAAGTTTTTTACTTCGGTGACGAGAACGCCGTTACCCACTTTATATTCTTTCAGTTCCTCTTCGGTCATGTTTCTGACCGTCATTCCAACGTTATCGAATTTTATTTCCTTCTTGTCGATTTTCCCTTTCGATTTTCCTTTATCCGAAGTCTTAACATTATCGGAGGCATCCTCGTCGCGGGCTTTCAGTTTAACATACCTTTCGATTTTTTTACCGTCGCGGTAGAGAGTCAATTTTACTTCGTCGCCTGCGCGTTTCGAAGCTACATACGACTGCAATTCGCTCGGTACGTTTACTTCTTTTTCGTCTATCTTAAGAATAACGTCGCCTTGTTTAATATCGGCTTTTTCTGCGGCGCCGCCTTTAACAATATCCTGTATAAGCACGCCTTTCGGTTCGTCGAGTCCTATCGCCTTTGCTGTTTGGGCGTCGAGTTCGGAGATCTGCACTCCAATATAACCGCGGCTGACTTTGCCGTTAGCGATTAAATCTCTCGCAACGGCTTTTGCCAGGTTAATCGGTATGGCGAATCCGTAACCGATATATCTTTGTGTAATTCCGTCGGTTGCAATTGCAGAGTTAACTCCGATGACCGCGCCGTTTAAATCGACCAGAGCGCCTCCGCTGTTGCCGGGGTTAATGGCGGCGTCGGTTTGAATGAAATTTTCGATTGCGTATTGGTCGCGGATTATATTAATATTTCTGCTCTTGGCGCTGATTATTCCGGCTGTTACTGTCGAAGCGAGCGAAAGCGGGTTTCCGATTGCCATAACCCATTGACCGACTTTAATATTATCCGAATCGCCCAGATAAGCAGCCGGCAGGTCTTTTGCATTTATTTTAATCACAGCCAGATCCGTCAACGGGTCGGTGCCGACGATTTCTGCTTCGAATTCTCGCTTGTCGTGCAAAGTAACCGTCACATGTTTGGCGTCCTCAACGACGTGATTGTTCGTAAGAATATATCCGTCTTCGGAAATTACAATTCCGCTTCCGCCTCCCTGCTGTTCTCGGGGAATGTCGTCTTTGAACGGGAAAAAGAAATGGAATTCTTCCGGCAATTTGTTTTTGACAGTTGTTACTACGGTAATCTGAACAATTGAAGGCGTAACTTTTTCGGCGGCTTCTATGAACGCGTTATTGAAAGCTGCGGCTTGCGGGTCTAAATTCACTACGGGGGCTTTATCGGCGCCAATCTGTACGTCGGCATAACTGGGTCGAACCCAACCGAATCCCGAAACCAATACGGCTCCGAATACTATACCGATTAATATAAGTGAGACAGTACCCAGCAGATTTTTTCTATTCATTTTAATTCCTCCTGTTATAGTACTTTAAGCGACCTGAGTCCTTTGAATTCGTCTATATTGTATTTCAAAAATTTTTCGAGCAGCATTATCAGTGTGTCGAGTTCTCTGTCGCCGTATCGAACATTATTATTTTTTGAGCTTAGACACTGGAGTAAATTGAAAAGTTCCTTTGTAAAACGGAAATGGCTCATTCTGTCTTTGCCGCATTCCCCGCATAAAATGCCCGAATCGTAATTGTAATTTATCTGCATTGTGTCGTTTAGCTCTTTGTTACATACGGAACAATGAGTAATGGGAAATTGGTAACCGATTTCTTTAATGAAAAACAGAAAATATTTAGCGAAGTAAAATTTCGGATTTTTCTCGGCATTGTTCATTATTTCGAAAATCCTGACCGTGCCGTCGAAAAGCCTCGGATGCGGATCGAGTTCTACAGTTAACTGAAGCAACAATTCGATAACCGCAGTGGCATATTTAATGCGCTCGAAATCTTCTTTTATAGTCGGAAAATGTTTTATTAAATCGGCGCTGCCGATTAATTGAATATCCCTTGTTTCTTTCTTATAGATTATTACCTGGATAACGTTAATCGCGTCGACTATCATGCCGATTTTCGATTTCGGGGAGCGGGCTCCTTTAACGATAACCGACATTTTGCCGAAGTCGCGGGTAAAAAGATGTGCTATTTTACTGGTGTCTCCGTAATCGAGTTTATTGAGAACGACGGCGTCGGTTTTAATAATTTCAGACATTCTCTAATCTGTAAGGATTTCCAAATACGCCCTTTTCCGTAATAATTCCGGTAATCAGTTCCGCCGGGGTTACGTCGAATGCGGGACAGTATGCATCGTAAGCGTCTGATGTAAAACGGCAGTCGCCTATTTTAACCAATTCCTCTTTACCGCGCAATTCGATTTTAATTTCTTTTCCGCTTGGACAATGTCTGTCGATTGTGGATGTCGGAGCCGCAATATAAAACGGTATATTATGATGCCTGGCAAGAACAGCAAGATTATACGTGCCTATTTTATTAGCCGTATCGCCGTTGACGGCAATACGATCGGCGCCCGTAATGATCAGGTCTACTTTCTTTTCTTTCATTAAAACCGCCGCTGTTGAATCCGTATTAATCGAAAAAGGAATGCCCAGTTTATCGAGTTCCCACGCGGTAAGTCTGGAACCCTGAAGCAGCGGGCGGGTTTCGTCCACATGGACGCATTCCACGAAGCCATTAAAATATGCGCGACGTATAACGTTCAAAGCCGTGCCGCTTCCGCCGGTTGCCAACGCGCCGGTATTGCAATGCGTAAGAACTCTCATTTTTCGATCGAAAACCGACAAGCCGTTGAGCGCAATTTTTTCGCACATCTCGATATCGTCTTCATGAAGCCTCTTGGCAGCTTCTATTAATTTCAAATATACCCGCGGGTCGTTTTTATATTTTTCAAATTCTTCCTTAATCGAGTCCAGACCGAAGAACAAATTAACAGCTGTCGGACGCGTAGATTTCAGGCGGTTGTATGCTTTAAGAAATTCTTCTTCTACGTTTTCATTTTTATTTTTTACTGAAAGAGCCAGAGCGTAAGCCGCTGTAACGCCGATAGCCGGAGCGCCTCTTACTTCGAGCCTTTCGATTGCTATTGCAATCCTTTCGTAATCATCCGTAACAATATATTCCTCTTTCAACGGAAGTTTTGTCTGGTCGATCAAAATAATTTTATCGTCTTTGAATTTAACCGCTTCGATTTTAAACATATCAAAAACTCGAGAGTTCTTTGAATTCGAAAA
Source organism: Melioribacter sp. (assembly GCF_049325435.1). Classification (NCBI taxonomy): domain Bacteria; kingdom Pseudomonadati; phylum Ignavibacteriota; class Ignavibacteria; order Ignavibacteriales; family Melioribacteraceae; genus Melioribacter; species Melioribacter sp. The sequence goes on from NZ_JBMOLD010000013.1 coordinate 208,822, forward strand.
AACGATTTTGGATTTCGAGATAGCTCAGATCTTCCAATCCTTTAGTGCTGAATTTTTCCACGCAGAATGACGCCATTACGCTTCCGTAGATTACAGCTCGTTTAAGATTATCGAAACTCAGGTCGCGATTTTTGTGAAGATATCCGGTAAAGCCCCCGGCAAATGCGTCGCCGGCGCCCGTCGGGTCGTTAATATCTTCCATCGGATAAGCCGGCGCGGAAAATATCGAATCGTCTCCAAACAGCAGCGCCCCGTGCTCGCCTTTTTTTATTATTAAATATTTCGGACCCATCTCAGATATAATTTTAGCAGCTTTAATCAAATTCGGTTGTTGAGTTAAAAGCCGCGCTTCCGAGTCGTTTATAATCAAAACATCCACTCTTTTTAATACCTTCAACAAATCTTCTTTCGCTCCTTCAATCCAAAAATTCATCGTGTCGCATACTACAAATTTCGGATTGGTTAGTTGATCGAGCACTTTGAGCTGCAACGCCGGCGATATGTTGCCCAAAATTACAAAACTGCTCTTCTTTTTTTGTTCGGGAATAACGGGGTCAAAATGTTCGAATACGTTCAAATGGGTAAAAAGCGAATCCCTCGCATTTAAATCGTAATGATATTTGCAGCCGTAGCGGAAGGTTTTTGCGCCTTCCACTATCTGAAGTCCTTCCAGATCGATGTTATGATTTTCGAGCATACGTATGTGACGTTGTTCGAAATCGCCTCCAACGACGCCAACAATACTAACCGGAGCTGTAAAGTAGCTTGCAGCCAAAGAAATATAAGTGGTAGATCCGCCAAGAGCGTTTTTAACGCTGTCAAATGGCGTTTCGATATCATCCAAACCGATTGAACCGACAACGAGCAAACTCACAGTTATCACCTTTTTTTGTTTATATAAATATAGGAATCATTTTCGAAATTTTATTTCGAGCAGGTCAAAAAAATGATTTTTATTCATAAAATAATCTTCAATAATCTTTGCCGATTTGCGTTGTCCTTCCCAGGCAAGCATTCGGCGCGCCTCTACGGGACTGGTCCATTTGAAGTCGCAATGTTCTTCGGACAATTTAATTACCGCGTCGGCGTCTAGCATAGCCGCAAAGACGGGTATTAAAACGATACTGTCGTCTCGATCCGAATAAAAAGAATTAACGTTCGGCACAGTCCAAAGTCGTAACGGGCGTTGGCCGGTTTCTTCATTAATTTCTCTCAAAGCAGTTTCGTATGCCTTTTCTCCATCTTTAATTTTTCCCGTAACCATCTGCCATATGGAAGGATAGAGTTCGCCTTGCGATCTTTTTAAGAGTAAAAATTCGATACCTTCGTCATTTTCTCTAAAGAGATGAACTTCCACCATATTTGCCGTTATTTTCATAGTTCAATTTCAAAAATACGCTCTGGCTTCGGCGCGCATCGAATGTATTACTCTTCGTTTGCCGTAGATCCGAGCTTCGTAATTAATAGTCGTTTGTATGTAATCGGTAATCCTGTAATCGAAATATGTTCTGCAAAAATAATTTTTTCCGACGATATTTCCCTTAAGTATTTCGAAAGGAATATTGTTTTCGTTAGCGCCGGAATTAATTTCAATCCTCTCCAATTCGATTCTCAATCTGCCCAGATTCAAAAAGGAATAATTAAATTGAATCGTTTGGGAATTATCGTCGATTATTGTCGGAACTTCGGGATAGTAATCCGTGCTTCTGCCGGTTGTAATCTTGAAACCCACTTCGATTTTTCGGGCAGGCTTATACGAAAAGTTAGTAGACAATTCGTCTCTTAAAATATTGCGGGATCGTTTTGTGATGGGAGGCGCCGCGTAGTTATCAACCCGATTTACATACTCCGTTTGATTGCTCAATTCTTTCAACATTCTGAATCTCAATCGTACGGAGCGTTCTTTGAGATATCCCTTTTCAATGCCGTTGCTGTATTGATTCAAACTTTTGCGTTCCAGAAAACGGAACCTGATCGAAAAGTCCGAGCGATTCTTAAATAAATCCACGTCCTGTTGAAAAAGTTGAGTTCCGTTGATTGTAGTCGAGTCGTTAAGAAACTCGGACAATTTGAAGAAATAGATATTCGCCGTGTTTTTATCCCGGCTGTTTTCATCGACGCGCCAGTTTGTTTCGGTCGATACCGGTTTAAGATATTTACCGAGGACGCCGTCTTTGAATTTAGAAAAATCGATCCGGAATCGCACGTTCGATTTCAAATCGATTACCGGGAATTGCTCTTCGGTAGGAACTGTTATTAAAATGAATTCGCCGTCGTAAGAAGTTAACTCGAATTCGTTTTCATCGGCAATGCCGTTATTGTTCAAATCCCCCAGGTAAATATAATTTCCGTAGCCCGTATTAACTTTAACAAAAACTTTTTCGTATTTGGCGGATTGTTCAGTAGAAACCTGATAATATACATCCCCGCTGACCGCTCTGTCGAAAAAATTAAATCTGTTTTTGGAAAGCAGCAGAAACGTCTCGCTGTCTGTAAATCCTTCGGATAAAAATTCGTCGGTATATTTCTTTTTACGAAGACTTAAAGTCAATGATGAAATGAGGAGTGTTGCTCCGTTAAATTCTAGGCTCAATTGTTTAATATCCGCTTCGGATTGTTTGATTAATCGATTATTCCGTGCGGCAAACTCTTCCCTGACCGAATACCCGCCTTTAATATTAAATCCGCCGGAAATAAATTCGATATATGGCGCAGCCTCCCTGTATTCATAACTGCTGTTAATAAGACTGTCGGATACCTGTTCTTCTTTTTTTTCGTAAAGGAGATCGAAGCCCGGTCTAAAATTATAAATTTTATAAAATGCATTCCCGTTCTGGCGATTCCACGCAGAATTGAGAGAGCCGTTTCGAGACGAAACGTAATCCAGAGTGTAATCGATATTGTAATTTTGTTCGTCCGTTATTGAAGCTCTGCTGAAAAATCGATTCGATTCGAAATTCGCTCCCTGCTTCAAGAAACCATAACTCGAATTCAGCGCTATTCTCCCGCCGGGTTTATACGTTATTTCCGCTTCTCTGAGAAGTTGATTCCCTTTCTGGTCAGATTCGAGGTTATAATACCTGTTGAACTCCACCTCGTTAATTCTGTCGAGCGTTGTATAGCGACTGTCGATAAATCTTTCTTTAAAATTCAGCCCGATATTTCCCAGATTTATGTCGAACAATTTCATATCCCGCGGTTTTATTTCCAGTTTCAAAAGCCGTGCAAAGCCGTAATTGTCGTTATCGTCGAGCGAAGAAAATCTGTTTTTATCGTAACCGCTGCCTGAGAATTCCATTTTGAAGTTTACGTCCTTACCGAGATCGGCCGCGGCGGACAAAACCGTTATCTGTTTTAATTCGGGCAGCGGCAAAAAAATCAACGGCGTATAATTGCCTTTACCAGGTCCTACAAATCGGTAATTGCCGAGCCCCTTTTTGATATAATCTCCTTTCGCTTCGCCTACATAGCTGAAGCTCACATTGTATTCCGACGACCCGCTGCCCGGGGCGTACAAATAATATTCATAATGTTGACCGTTAATTACCGTATCCCTTTTTGAATAGAGACCTTTCACGTTGCCCGCCGAATCCGGTTCCGCCAATCGGACGCCGCTCTTGAAAGCATCTGTTCCGGAATCGCCGGCGTTCTTTAATATATTAAGGTCGTCGTCGGTAAGCGATAGTTCAACGGGGCTGTCCTGATTGTCCGCCTCTCTGTAATATGAAATCCCTAGGGACAGTCTGTCATCAAACGCTTTTGAACGTATGTTGACTCCCATAAAGTTTCGAGAATAATTCAGGTCGGTATATTCGTAATCGACATGAATTCTGCTGGCCGAAGTAATAATTCTTTTCGGCGTGAAAGTAATAGTTGCATTCGAATAATCGATTATATAATCGTAGTTTTCGCCTCGGGTCATTTCGATGCCGTCGAGAAAGACCTTTTCGCTGCCCGCAATAATTATAATATTTCTTTCATTATTCTGGCCTGTCAGTCGGTACGGACCCTGATTCCCGTCCGATCCGAAAAAATCGAGCGAGTTGAATTTACCGCGCGCGCCGGCAATTACCAGGCTTCCTATAACATTCCCGTCATTTGAACGGATTTCGGTTTTCAAACCCTGTAATTTTTTGGTTACTCTCGAAAATTGCGATGAATTATCGAAAAAATCGATGTCACCGAAAGTTCCCGTAAAATTACGGTGCCTGAGTTCAATGAATACTTTGTCGATTTCATCGAGCGTTTGAGTGTTCCCCTCGGGTTGAATAGGAGTGTTCTCATCCGTCAATGCCGCTATTAATTCAAGGTCGTCGGACAACTTTCCACTCAGTTGCAGTCTAAGTCCGCTGTTTAATGTAAAATCCCTATTGGTGCCGATAGTAAAGCCTCGAATAATCGACCCGCTTTTGTTAATATCCCTTCCGAAAATCGATTCCGCAGAAAGGGCTCTGGACAAAGGCTCAACGACAATTAACGTATCTTTAGCGTTTTTGTCATATCTGAATACGGGAACTTGCCTCCGGTATTCTTTTTTCAAAGAAACCGCAGTTGACGAATAACGAATTATTAGCGTATCCCCGATGTTATATCGCGTAATGTCGTTTAGACTGAACGAGCCTTTTCGGTAAGAAATTGTATATTCGTTTTTTCCGAGCGGACTATTGTTAATTAAAATTATTTCCGAAAACGGAATAATATTAAGAGACGAGATTTCGTAATTGTTTTCAAGACTGACGCGGAAAGTATCCGATATGGCTGCCGTTTGCGCAAAGAGGTTCCAGCCGCTCAGAAGCAAGGGCAAAAGTAAGACAAGTTTTTTCGGTAATTTTAATTTCATAACAAGGTAAAGACAAACGATATCACCTCGTGATTATTCGTAGCGAAGCGCTTCTATCGGGTCGAGATTGGCTGCCTTCATCGCAGGATAGACCCCGAATACTACGCCGACAATCGTAGTAATAATAAGACCGATTACTATCCAGTCTATCGGGAGAATAAGCGAAACGCTCAAATAGAGCGCTACTATATTTCCGCCAATTAAACCAAGTACAATTCCGATCAGACCTCCGAACCAGCTCAAGGCTACCGCTTCGATAACAAATTGCGTCAGAATATTCTTTTTCTGAGCTCCTACGGCTTTACGGATTCCGATTTCTTTGGTTCTTTCGGTAACGCTGACCAACATAATATTCATAATGCCAACTCCGGCTGCAATCAACGCTATAAACGCTATAACCGCGGCGCCCAATCTGAAATATTTCGTCAGTTCGTTGAACTGTTCAGTCAACTGATCGTTTGTGACAATTTCAAAATCGTTGTCTTCGCCGGGAGCGATGCCGCGTATTAACCTCAAGGCGCCGATAACTTCATCCATGGTCTCTTGAATCAAATCTTTACTCGGAGCCATAATCAAAAACGACGCCGACCTTTCCCGTCCGAAATATTTCTGAAAAACAGGCAGCGGAATACATACGAAATTATCCTGCGATTGTCCGAGCACAGTGCCGCGTTTTGCAAATGTACCGATAACTTCGAATTCGTATTTATCGACTCGTATTGTTTGCCCTACCGGATTGATATTCTTGAATAATTTATCCACGACATCATGCCCAAGCACCGCCACCGGACGGCTCAATTCGACATCGGCATTGGTATACATTCTGCCGTCTTCCATTTCAAGATCGAGCGCCACAAAATAATCGACATTAGTGCCGGCGACATAAACGGTAGGATTAGTCTTTTCGTTACGAAAACGAACGACTCTTCCGGTCGCATTTAGTACAATTCCCACCGCGGCGGGTAATTCCGTCATTTCTCTCAGTTTTTCCCCTTCATAAGGAGTTAAATCTTTTCTGTTTCTGTATTGTCTTCTGGCATGAGGACCGCCCGCCTGAAAAGCGGGATATTTTTGCACGAAAAAGTTATTTGCGCCGATTTCATTGAATGCATCCACAATATTCTGCTGAATTGCGCTGATTGCCGTCATTACAATTATAATCGAAAACAGTCCTATTGCAATTCCAAGCAGCGTCAAAAACGACCGGAGTTTACTCCCGATTATGGATTGATATGCCAGTTTAATACTTTCGAGTATCAGCATTATTCATACCTCAACGCATCTACCGGATTCAAACGCGAAGCCTTCCACGCCGGCACAAACCCCGAAATTATACCGACGAGAGCCGAAATCATAAGCGAAATGAAAACAATATGAATCGGAAGAGAAGTCGGCAAGAACTGGTTAATCACCAAACTGAGAGGATATGAAATTATAATACCTATAATCCCTCCGATCATACAAATTACTGCCGCCTCGGTTAAAAACTGGAACAGAATCGACCATGTTTTCGCTCCTATAGCTTTTCGAATACCTATCTCTTTAGTCCTTTCGGTTACGGAAACAAACATGATATTCATTATGCCGATTGCTCCTACGAAAAGAGAAAGAGCTGTAATGACAATACCGGCAATCGCCACTACGCCGACCGTCTGGTCGTACATCTGTTTAAAAGCTTCCTGTTGATTGATTGCAAAATCTTCCGGTTTACCGGGAGGGACTTTACGAATAACTCGCATGGCGGCAATAATTTCTTCTTTTGCCTCTTCCAGCCTGTCAATGTTCCCGATTTTAATATCGATTCGCATTCTGTTGCGCGCCTCTCCAACGGCGGTTTCGAACGCTTTAAATGGGATAATCACCTGCCCGTCGAGGCTGAACGCGCCCAAAAAGCCGCTTCCCTGTTTTTCTATAATGCCGATCACTTTAAAAGGAATGTTATTAATACGGATTTCTCTTCCGATGGGACTTATGTCGGGGAATAATTCGTTCTGAATATCTTTGCCTATAATACAAACGCGCCGCCCCGCTTTTGCTTCCCATTCGTTCATGAATCTGCCTTCTTCGAGAATTATTTGACTGGTGCGCGCATATTCCTGCGTCGTGCCGATTATCATTGCCGATTCGACGGTTCGATTTTTCCTTTTTACAGACGCTCCGAAAGTTCTCTTAGTGGGAGCCATCGCCTCGTAGTTTTTGAGCGCCGTTCTGAGTTTTTCGTATTGTTCGTATGTAATGTCTTTGCGGTTTCTGTAGAGTCGCCAGTCGTTCATGGCAAACCAGGGAAATTTATCGACGTACAAAACGTCGCTTCCGAACGACGAAATCGAACTCATAAACGCTTCCCTCAAACCAACGATTGCAGTCGACATAGTTGTTACAGCGACTATTCCGATAATAATGCCAAGCGTGGTCAATACGGAACGCAATTTATTTGCCCGGATTGCCCTCAGTGAAATTAACAGAATTTCTTTAAACTCTATAAAGAATCTTTTCATATTCCGGTTGATTTATCAGACCTTAATATAAAAGTTTAATTTTAATAAAAAAAATAATTTGTAAGAATTACATTTTTATCGGTTTAACAGATTGGAGAGAGGAAAAGTTTAAAATCCGTATTTTTGAATCGCGTCAGGACTTTATATAATGCCCTCTGTAAAAAAAATCAATTAACTGCCTTTCCGTTAATTTTCACATTTTTAAGTACGAGATTACGGGTATTCGAAATCGAATTTTCCTTTTTCACTCCGTTAAAATCGCAATTGATAATCTCAACATTTTCAATCGGCGATTCTTCGAGTCCCAGAAATTCCAACGCATAATCGCTCTTCCGGCTTGTAACATTCTCAACGCGTATATTCCTGAATTTCGGCGGGAAATCACGAGGTCCGATTTCTTTCGGATCGTAAAACATATTCATTCTTACAATTGCGTTGCTTACTTCGCCCACTTCGATATTTCTTACGTAAACATGCTCAACCACGCCGCCTCGAATTGTATTGGACTTAATTCTCAGCATCCGGTCGAGATTCGGACTGTCCATTTTACAATCTTCCGCAAACACAAAACGGCAACCTCCGGAAATTTCACTTCCTATAACCACACCGCCGTGCCCGTCTTTCATCATGCAATTACGAATAATAAAATTTTCGCTCGGCGCGTTAATTCTCCGCCCGTCGTTGTTTCTTCCGGATTTAATCGCAATACAGTCGTCTCCGTTATCGAAATAGCATCCTTCGATAAGGACGTTTTTGCACGATTCAGGGTCGCATCCGTCGTTATTCGGACCATGACCGATTGTTTTCACATTGCGAATAATTATATTTTCGGATAGCACGGGATGCAAAAACCACATGGGCGAATTTTTGAAAGTGACTCCTTCGATCAAAATATTCTTTGATTTATAGAATTGTACAAAATTCGGTCGCAGATAATGTCCTTCCCCGAAGACGCGTTTATCAACGGGTACGTCCTGATTATTCATTTCGAAGAGTCGCGGTCTGCTGTTCGGATTATTTTGTGTTTCGTCGTCTTTCGGATTTTTTCTTCCTTTCCACTTCCACCAATTCTCGTCGGAAGCCATACCGTCAAATACGCCTTCTCCTGTAATAGCTACATTATCAACCTCAAATCCGTATATTAAAGGAGAATAGTTATAGCATTCGACGCCTTCCCAACGCGTAAAAACAACGGGTAAATAATCCTTCGGATTTGTACTGAATAAAACGACTGCATTTTTTTCCAGATGAAGGTTAATATTGCTCTTGAAATGAATTGGACCGTTGCATTTATAAACGCCTTCAGGAATTATAATTTTACCGCCGCCCGATTTGCCGCATTCTTCGATGGCTTTGTCGAGAGCGGGTTTAATATTTTCGGCAAGCGACGCTTTGTCGGCATAATCAGTAATATTGAAAACTCTTTCGGGAATTTTCGGTTCATGAATATTTTCCAGTATTTCAACGGCTTTTTTCCATGGATCTCTTAAAGTCTGCGAATTGATAAAAAGCGGTAAAATAAAGACAAAAATTCCAATGTAAAATTTGAGCGCTTTCATAAAAACATCTAATTATTGTTAATAAAATTATTTTTCGTTACAGCTTATACAAGTGCCTCTCAGAATTAATTCCGATTCGACGATTATCTTTTTCGAAGACTCATCCGTTTTTTTGTCGATTAAATCGAAAATAAGATTCATGGCATTTTCAGCTATCAAGTTGGTAGGTTGGTCGACGCAACTGAGCGGCGGCGATAAAAATTTTTGAATCCGCGCATTTCCAAAACAAATAACGTCGACGTCGTCCGGAATCCTGTAACCGACTTCATTTGCAGCCATATAAACGCCCAGCGCTACGGGATAAGTAACAGTGAAAATCAATTTAGGAAGGTTGTTTTTGAGATATAATTCCATAAACGATTTATATCCGTATTCTTCGCCGAAGCCGCCTTCGATGACCCACTCGGGATTAATCTCAACGCCGTATTTGTTCATCGCTTCCTGATAACCCATAAAACGCTCCCTGCCGATATTAATATCGGTATAACCTGCAAAATGACCGATCTTACGGTAACCCAGTTTAATTGCATGTTCAATTGCTTTGAAAGCGCCTCCTCGGTCGTTTACCACAACCGAATGGATGTTTTCCATTTCGGGAATACGGTCGATGAAAACAATCGGCACGTTTCTGCTTTTTACAAGTTCGAAAATTTCATAGTTCTTCGTTTCCTGAGTTATCGACACGATTATGCCGTCGACCTTCATCGAAAGGAGAGTTTGAATTTGTCGTTTTTCAATTTCCGCGTTTTCCTGAGAAACGGTCAATATTATGTCGTAGTTTTTAGAGAATGCAATTTGATAAACATATTCGATTATCGAGCCGAAGAAAAAGTGAGCAATTTTAGGAACTACCAGACCGATGGTATTCGATTTGCGGGCGGAAAGATTGCGAGCCATTATATTGGGAATATACCCGAGCTGCTCCGCTGTTTGTTTAACAAGATTAGTGGTTTCGGGAGAAATGTCGGGGTGATTTCTGAGAGCTTTAGAAACCGTAACCGTAGAAACATTGAGTCTCTTGGCTATGTCGCTGAGTGTAACGGCTTTGTTTTTCAATTTTCAGACCAATTTTATTCGGAAAAATAATAAAATATAAATAAAAACGGGACTACCTTTTTGAGGCAGTCCCGTGTCATTAAATTACTTCAGAAGAATCATTTTCTTTGTAAGAACGAGGTCGCTCGATTTTAACTGATAGAAATATATTCCGGTAGCGACAGAATTTCCGTAATTATCTTTGCCGTTCCATGTGATTGTATGCGTTCCTGCCGATTGCAATTCGTTATTGACCAATTTAGCCACTTCCTGACCGAGCGAATTGTAAACCGTAATCGTAACATTCGAAGCCTTTGGCAATTGATAACGAATATTCGTGGTCGGGTTAAACGGATTCGGGTAATTTTGTTCGAGTACGAATTCGTTTTTGATTACCGGTTCGTCAGCCACGCCAACCGTTCCGCCTTTCAGCCAGAGTTCTTTCAATTCAGGGAACCAGTTGAGGTCGCCTGCGGGGAAACCTTTGGCTGCTCCGGTGTAGGCCGGCGACGAACTCGAATACGACGCGTCAAATTCATTCACATAATACGTCAACGGACGTCTGTCCATATCCTGAGTTGCAGGATCCCAATAATCATTCGGCGTGTCTTTTGTCTTATTGGCTACCGTTACATAATATTCCATCATTCCCAGCATCAAATCAGGTACGTTCGTCAATCCTGGGTCTTCTATCATCTTAAAGGCATCGGCGGCTTTCGATCCCAATGCCGACTTTATGTAATTCGACAACGGCTCGCCTACGCCGATTTCTGGATATTTATCGAAGAACGACTGTCCAGCCGCCGTTACCGCATAATAGTTATGATCCACCACCCATTTGGTCGTATCGTTCGGAGCGGCAAATATCCAGGCCATACGGTTATTTCCATTGGCATACTGCTCGCCCGTATTTGCCCATTCTGCCGTCCTCGTAGCATCCGTCGAGTCCTCGCCTGCGGCAAACGCATCGACAAACAAGTTATTCGTTATCACTATCTCGTCGCCTACGTTACCCAACGACAATAATCCGTGGAAGCCCATGCCGTTGACAAACGTATTATGGTCAAACAATCCGTAACCGATATTGCCCGTTCCAGCCAACGGATTACTGAAATTATAGTGACGGATCGGTCGGTCGATATAATTTACAAACGTATTGTTTATCAATATCAACGAATCGCACGTCGATTCACGCAAATCGATGCCTTTCCCGGCTCCGAAATTAGATGTCGACAAAGCGCCTAAATTTGCAAATATACAATCCTCCACACGTATCGTCTTAGTCGATGCATTCGTGCGCAATACCTGACCGGCTATATTCGAGAATATACAATTCTTCAATGTTATCGAGGCTCCTTCGCTGTCCGTCCTCAAGAATGTTCCGCCTACCGTATACAATTGATCAAATACGCCGTTTGCCGGATCGTCGGCAGGTTCATAATAACCCGTGATTGCTATACCTTCAAGTATTATATCTCCGCCTCTTGAACGAAGGATATATCCCGGAGGATTTTGTGGATTGTCGCCCGTTCCCGTCGGATACTGATAAATTATTGCTTTCTGGTCGTTCGACGACCTCATGTGGAACGTATAATCTTTCTCTACATAAAATACTTCCGTATTTAGATAAATCTTACCCCCTTCTAATTCGTATACTCTGCCTTCGGGTATTCCGCCGTTTGCAGTCGTATCGGCGCGGATCTGCGCTATCAAATAAGACTCCGGCGTGCCGTCATACGGCTTTAAACGTAATACGTTTTCTGCCAGGTTTTCACCCGCTTGCCATTTAGCTTTTAATTCAGGGAACCAGTTGAGGTCGCCTGCGGGGAAACCTTTGGCTGCTCCGGTGTAGGCCGGCGACGAACTCGAATACGACGCGTCAAATTCATTCACATAATACGTCAACGGACGTCTGTCCATATCCTGAGTTGCAGGATCCCAATAATCATTCGGCGTGTCTTTTGTCTTATTGGCTACCGTTACATAATATTCCATCATTCCCAGCATCAAATCAGGTACGTTCGTCAATCCTGGGTCTTCTATCATCTTAAAGGCATCGGCGGCTTTCGATCCCAATGCCGACTTTATGTAATTCGACAACGGCTCGCCTACGCCGATTTCTGGATATTTATCGAAGAACGACTGTCCAGCCGCCGTTACCGCATAATAGTTATGATCCACCACCCATTTGGTCGTATCGTTCGGAGCGGCAAATATCCAGGCCATACGGTTATTTCCATTGGCATACTGCTCGCCCGTATTTGCCCATTCTGCCGTCCTCGTAGCATCCGTCGAGTCCTCGCCTGCGGCAAACGCATCGACAAACAAGTTATTCGTTATCACTATCTCGTCGCCTACGTTACCCAACGACAATAATCCGTGGAAGCCCATGCCGTTGACAAACGTATTATGGTCAAACAATCCGTAACCGATATTGCCCGTTCCAGCCAACGGATTACTGAAATTATAGTGACGGATCGGTCGGTCGATATAATTTACAAACGTATTGTTTATCAATATCAACGAATCGCACGTCGATTCACGCAAATCGATGCCTTTCCCGGCTCCGAAATTAGATGTCGACAAAGCGCCTAAATTTGCAAATATACAATCCTCCACACGTATCGTCTTAGTCGATGCATTCGTGCGCAATACCTGACCGGCTATATTCGAGAATATACAATTCTTCAATGTTATCGAGGCTCCTTCGCTGTCCGTCCTCAAGAATGTTCCGCCTACCGTATACAATTGATCAAATACGCCGTTTGCCGGATCGTCGGCAGGTTCATAATAACCCGTGATTGCTATACCTTCAAGTATTATATCTCCGCCTCTTGAACGAAGGATATATCCCGGAGGATTTTGTGGATTGTCGCCCGTTCCCGTCGGATACTGATAAATTATTGCTTTCTGGTCGTTCGACGACCTCATGTGGAACGTATAATCTTTCTCTACATAAAATACTTCCGTATTTAGATAAATCTTACCCCCTTCTAATTCGTATACTCTGCCTTCGGGTATTCCGCCGTTTGCAGTCGTATCGGCGCGGATCTGCGCTATCAAATAAGACTCCGGCGTGCCGTCATACGGCTTTAAACGTAATACGTTTTGCGGGTACGCATACCCAGCAAGAAATATCAGCAGCAGAAAAAGACTCAGTTGCTTTTTGGATATCATGTTGCCTCCTATTATTATTGATAATTACTGAGATAAGTCTCAGTTAATTTTTTATAATTCGAGCCAGATTCCGGCTTCCACAGTAATACCGTAGCGTTCAGCGGAACGCGGTATTTTGTAGCCGTCTTCTCTGTTTTCGAGTAAGTTTTCCTCTTTAATATTTGTCAGGTTATTGATATTACACAATACGGTTATGTTATCGGTAATCTTTTGTTTCAACACAAGGTCGAGACGAGTGAAAGCGCCTACGATTCTGTCCGAGCGCCCGCTGGGAGAATATGCTCTGTAATATTCGGACTGATGGAAGAGGGACAAACGTCCCGAAAATCCGCCTATATCATAACCGATAGAAACATTACCGAAAAATTCGGGTTGATTTTCCAACCGTTGTTTATAAGATCTGACTACTACTTCGTATTTCGGCAACGGAATTCCCAGAATCGGATCGGTTACGTAAGTAGTATCCCGTTCGGAGCCGATCAAAGATGTTTCGGACTTAACCATCGAGAAGTTGTAGCTAAGAACAAAGTTCTTAAGCCATCCAGGCAGCCATGTAAAATTAATCTGGTGATCGACTTCGAATCCCCAAACTTTGGAATCATCCGGAGAATTATACGGAACGTACAAATCATAATTTCCTCTGTGGGGCGAGCTCCAGTTAAGTCCGAGCGCGTGTATTAAAGTGTCCCCCACCGTCGATATACCGTTCAACATGTGATACATATCTTCGATCTGTTTATAAAAAGCCGACACGGAGAAAAGTCCGATTCTGTTGCCATAGAAAGAAGTATTGATTTCGAAATTCCACGCTTTGGCGGTTTTGAGCAAGGGATTGCCGAGAATCAATATTCTATCTCCGCCAGTTTCGGCTTCGCGCCATGCAAAGTAGGATAATAACCTCATGTTAAAATCGGGACGGGCTAGAGCGCGGTATGCGGCAAGCCTTACGTTCATAAAGTCGGTAACGGCAATATTCAAATGCAAATGTGGAAGAACTATTGTCTCTTCGTATGTAGAACTTGTATCTCTCGTAGAACCTACCGGAATCGGGAAACCGCCTATTTGGCGCGGCGAATATTTGTTGGAATAATCATGACTTTCGTGCTCGATTCTCGCTCCTAAAATCATCGTAATTGCTCTTCCGATTTTAAGAGTATTCATGGCATAACCGGAAGTTACAGATTCCGTAATATCATAAGTATTTGCTTCGGACGAAGGATCGTTATGATATTCGGGATTTGTACCGGCCTGATTGATACCGTTCTTATTGAGCGCGTACCATTGTCTCAACTTATCCCTGTTAATTAAGGGATTCATATTAAAGTCGTCCAAAATAATTTTGGAATTTGGAGACGGGTCCAAAAAATCATTAAATGAAATTGTTCCGATATTGGGATTTTTTAGATAGCTTTGATAAAAATCTTCGAAATAAGTGCCTGTAAAATCTTTCGGAACAATCGAGCCGTCTTCCAACTTCTCGTATGCACGCCAGTAGCCAAGATAATAAGGCGAATAGATTCTCGAATTCATATTTGTTCTGTTCTTGGAGCGATATTTAGCGCCCGCTTTAAATGTTCCCGTGACAGTTTTCGTTACCGTGTAATCTCTGGTCACATCCAGGAATGCGGTAATTTCTTTTTCGGCGTTATCCTGAGTATAATAATACGCCTCGCTAAGAGTAGCCGCACGGAAATTATTGTAAGCATAATTTGTAAGCGCTTCGGGATTGGATTTTATAATCGGAGCGCTCATCATACCGGACAAGCCTCCGCTGGAAGGTTCTACGAAACGGATTTCATAATCGTAAGGATAATATGCTTTTGAACGCGCAAACGAAAGTCCCCAACTCGTATTAAAGCCGAACAAATTGTTTTCGCCGGTCAATGCGCTGCTGAAGATGTCGATTGTTTGTTCCCTGTCTCTGAAAATATAAGATACCGAAGCTTCCGTAACAGGATAATTACGCGAGTGGACGAGATAATCTCGCGTAGTAGTGCTGAAATTAGTGTTGAGTTTAATATTTCCTTCGTCCGGAGTATTAATATCGAGAATTAGTCCTGCGCCCTTTCTGTACCTGATCTCATCGGTAAATTCCAGATCGAGGTCGCTGATAAAATAATCCGATTGATTTTCGCCCGTAGTCGAATAACTGATGTCGATACTTTCGTTACTACGGATTTTTCTTTCGATATTGCCGTTTACCTGCACGCCCAAGAAATTATCAAAAAAGCGTTCGCCGTACTTGAGACTGAAATCATACTGCCCGAATGAATCCATAATTCCGTTATATCCGCCTTTAGATACAAAGCGGAGGTCTCTTACTTCGGGAGCTTTTTTCGTTACAAGATTAATACTACCGGCTATAGCGTCTGCGTCTTTATCGGGAGTCAAAGCTTTATAAAGTTCAATTCCCGCCAGCGAACTTTGAGAAATGGTGCTCAAATCGAGACCGCGCTCAAGAGCGTCGGTAGCCGGCAGTCTTACTCCGTCGACGGTAACGCTCAAATATTTGCCTGACAAACCGCGGAGTATAACTTTATTAGCTTCGCCACCTGAACGAATCAAAGAGACGCCCGGCAATCTTCCGATCGATTCCGCCGCGTTTGCGTCGGGCAGCTCCTGTATTTTTTCTTCCGAAACAACATTTATAATAGTATTGGAGGATAGCTGTTGGTTTATAGCAGCCACCTGTCCGACAGCCTGAGCAGTAATAGTAACTTCGGTACCTTCAATCACGTCGGCAACGAGCGGTATATCCAGAACGAGAGTTCGATTGTTTTGAATGGTAACTTGAATAATTTTCGGTTTGTAACCCACGTACGATATTTTGACATCGTAAGTGCCTGCGGGGATTCTGGAAATATGATATTCACCATCGATATTAGTGGCGCTTCCGAGTGAAGTGCCCATCAAAAAAACATTTGCGCCAATTAACGGTTCAGCCGTTACCGAATCCGTTACTACCCCCTTTAAATTACCCTGTCCGTATAAATTAACTGCAAAAAACAATATTATTATTAAGCGGTTAAATAATTTCATGGGTACCTCATTTAAAGATTTTTGACTGTTTAAGTTAATGTTTACTTAATTGCTTACTTAAATTCCCCAAAAAAAATTTTAATGTCAAGAAAAAATCGACATTCCTCAAAAATTAAATAATCAGAATTCTATTTTACGAGAAGGGATTTCGTGTTTATATTACACTTTTTAAGAAGACTGTCCCGACCGTTTTATTGTATTAATTATTTCGATCGGGACAGCCATTCTCATCCTAATTATTTTACCAATCTAAGCATTAAAACATCATGAGACGGAACAATAGCTTTTAACGGCTCGTCTGTAGTTCCGACAAATTCGTGTTTCCATAAATCTCTAAGGCGATATGTTTTATTTTGCGTATCGAGTTTTTTGTCGAACAATTCGTCAATCACTTTCTCTTTTTGCCAGTCAAAAACAATTTCTTTGTCCGTTTCATTCCGATTCAAAATGCAGAAAGCCCATTCGTCGTTAACTAGAGGTTTAAACCAGATTTCTACGCTGTCCTCCGAAGAATATTTGAAGCCTTGAATTCCGAGAGGATCCTGGTCTACGGCAATCGCTTCTTTGTTTGTCAATATTTCTAAAGTTTCTTTCGACATGTTTCGAATATCGTTGCCTGCAATTAAAGGCGCCGCCAGCATACACCACATCGAAAAGTGAGCCCGGTCTTCATTAACGCTCATACCGTTGCCAACTTCCAGCATGTCGGGGTCGTTCCAGTGCCCGGGTCCCGCATACTGTCTCAATCCTTCCTGCATATCGAGGATATAAGTAACGCCCCACGACTTCCATGTTCCGTGGTCAACAAAGCAATCAAAACAATTTGTAATATCGCCCGTAGTTCGCCATAGGTGACCTACGTCTTTTCCCCATTCCCACGGTTGATTGTCGCCCCATTCGCATATGCTGAGCACCATAGGTCTTCCAGCGGAGCGTATCGCATCCCTGATAGTCATATAAGCTCCTTCGGCGCAGAGACCTTCGGTATTACACCAATCATATTTCAAATAATCGATACCCCATTTAGCATAAGTGAGCGCGTCCTGATATTCATATCCCCTGCTTCCGGGTCTGCCCCCGCATGTTTTATAACCTGCGCATGAATAGATGCCGATCTTTAATCCTTTAGAATGAATATAATCCGCAAGGGCTTTCATACCCGAAGGGAATCTTTCCGGATCCGGATGGATAAATCCGAGACTGTCCCTTTCGCCGTGCCAGCAGTCGTCCAGATTAACATAAATATAACCGGCGTCTTTCATTCCCGATTCAACTATAGCGTCCGCTATTTCTTTAATAAGTGTTTCGTCAATATCGCACGCAAACTTGTTCCAGCTGTTCCAGCCCATCGGAGGCGTTAACGCCAGTCCCTCGTATTTTTGAGCCGTTAGTTTCCCGCTGATAAAGAATACTATTGTAATTAGCGCTATCGAAAATATTTTTTTGAAATTATTCATGAATTGCTCCTCCAGTTGTTTATCTTATGTATACTTCCATCAAACAATTTTTACAGTCGAATTTCAGTTCGAATTTGCCGTTCCTGTTTTTAAGGTAATAAGCCTTTGAATTGCCGCCGGTTGTTTTTCTGCAAATTCCAATTTCTTCGAGAATGCAGTAACGGGACGTCATCAAAGGTTTATTTTGAAATTCCTCGGTATAATCGAGCCCCCGTTCGATTTTTTCCGCTCCGCATTTTATGTAGAAATTTTCCGCCAGCCGATTAACTACATTCTCTCTGTAATCTATCTCCTTCTTATAATAATTCGTATATCGCGGCTTAAAAAAAGAGGTGCGTTTTTTCTCGTGATATTCGACTCTCAATTTTGTCAGTTCCTTCAGCGTCTCTCTCCGGAATCCGTTGATTTGCGAGATTGCAAGGAATGAAATTTTTCCCTTATCGACACCTACATTTTTTACGTTATATATTGTATTCCCGGTTTTTGAAAATTGTTTTTTCAGCAATTCGATGAATGCGTTTTCTTTTGCTGGAGGCGTGAATTCAACTTCGAATTTTTTAGACACGCTAACGCCGTCTTCGCATTCGGCTTTAATGGAAATTGAGCGCTCGTCGAGAGAAATTAAAAAAGAGATATCTATTTTGCGTTCGGTTTTGAGTTCGAGTTTCTTTTCGAATAATCTGTCGAAGTTTCTGTATATGTCGGTATTCTTAGGGACGACAAAATTGCCGTCGTAAAAAATAGAATCGTTTGCAATTTTGTTTACATAAAAACCGTTCAAATTTCCCTCGTTGTCAAAATAACAGAGTCCGTCCCCTGTGGTAATGTCTTTTTTGTTATTAAGCTTAATAAATCCCTCTCCTGATTTAATAACTTTGCCGATTAATTCCCCTGTCGATTTAGGCGTACTTAACGAAGCCAGTCTATCGGCTTTTCCGTTTATAAAAAAACTTGTAAAACCGCGATTGAAAGATTTTTCGGGAGCCGGCACGAAATCGGCGTAAGATTTTCCTACGGACGCCCTTTCAATTTCGTCTGAATTATCAATTATTTCATCGAGCAGATTCCGATAAAAAGCCGTAACGTTTTTCACATAATTGACGTCTTTTAGTCTGCCCTCTATCTTAAAAGATGAAATTCCCGCGTCGATTAAATCCTTCAAATAATCCGACAAATTCAGGTCTTTCAGAGACAGCGGGTATCTGTTTTTTATAATCGGATTTTCATTTTCATCCAGAAGGTCGAATGCCATGCGACAGAATTGAGCGCACTCGCCCCTGTTGCCGCTCCGGTCGAAAAGAGCCTTGCTTATATAGCATCTTCCGCTGAAACTTACGCAGAGGGCTCCGTGGACAAAGAATTCGAGCTCCGCCTGAGTTGTTTGGCTTATCTCTTTAATTTGCCGCAACGAGAGTTCACGCGCCAGAATAATTCGATCGACTCCGATACTGTCGATAAATCGAATTCTTTCGGGGTGGTAATTATCCGTTTGTGTCGACGCAATTAATTTTACCGGAGGGAGATCCATTTCCAGCAAACCGAAATCCTGGAAAATGATTCCGTCGATTCCGGCATCGTACAAATCGAAAATTAATCTGCGAACCTCTTCGATTTCTTCGTCATAAAAAAGCGTGTTAACAGCGGCATATACGTTAACTCCGAACGGATGAGCGTATTCCGTCAAGCGCTTGATATCTTCGATCGAAGTGCCGGCTGCTTTGCGCGCTCCGAATTTAGGCGCTCCGATATAAACGGCGTCGGCGCCGCAATCGACAGCCGCAATACCGATTTCCGCATTGCCCGCTGGCGACAACAATTCGATCTTCTTAATCATCTACATACAACCATAAGTTTAATCTATTCGCATGGAATTATTGATCATTCTCAGTTAATACTGTTATCATCAAGAACGCTGATATTATGTACATATAAGAAAATTGCATACGATTCTAAATATTTCTTTTTTACCATTTCTATAATTTTTTTTGCTTTTTCATCATCGCAGGCAATTTCGATGCGTATATTTCTTGATTGTTCCCAATCGTTACCCCGCGCTCCTTTTTTCCCTTCGCCGCTTGCTTCGACTATTGTATAGCCGCTTATTTTCAATTCTTTCAAATTACTAATTAAATATTTAGAAAGATTGGCTTCGCATATAATAGTTACTAATTTCTGTTCTTTCATTTTAACACCTACATAATAAATTTAATCATTTGATGATAAAGCGGAATACCAAAGACTATATTGAACGGAAAAGTTATAGCCAGAGAAGCCGTAATATAGTAAGTGGGATTAGCTTCAGGCAGAGTGAGTCGCATCGCTGCAGGAGCCGCAATATATGATGAACTGGCAGCTAAAGTAGCGACTATCAAAGTGCCTCCTGCGCTGAGCCCGCACAATACGGCTACAAATATACCCAATATTGATGATAGTACAGGCATAATAATAGCGAATCCGAATAAAAAGAAACCGACGCTTTTAATAGAATAAAGCTTACTCGCCGCAATAAGACCCATTTCGAAGAGGAAAAAGGCTAAAGCTCCGTAAAACGGCTCAACAAACACAGCCGAAATTTTGCCAAATTGCTTTTCTCCCGAAAAATAACCGATCAACAACCCCGCCACCAATAGGTATACTGACTTACTAAAAAATAATTCGTGCAATAATTTTTTGATATTGGAATTGTCATTTAACTTTGATTTTTTTGCAATATAGACGCCCATTATAATTGCCGGCACTTCCATTAAAACCAAAAGGACATTAACATAACTTTCATAAGAAATGTTGAGCGAGTGTGCATATGTAATAACAACAGCAAAAGTTACAGCGCTTACCGACCCATAATGGGCGGCAATTGCCGCTGAATTTATTTTATCCAACTTACCTATTTTATGAAGTATAAAGTAGGCAATTATCGGAATAATCACCCCCAATAATATCGTACCTATAGAAGGTATGATTACATCTACAAGGTGGGAATTGGATAATTCTACGCCTCCTTTTAAACCGATTGCCAGCAATAGATATATACTTAAACCCTCATAGATAGATTCGGGGAGTCTTATGTCGGATTTTAATATCCCTGCTAATATGCCGAAACCAAAAAAAAGAATAACGGGATTAACTAAATTTTCCATAATTCTCCTTTTATTGCTTGTGTTTTTAAGAAAAATACTAACCTTAGTAACTGAGAGTCGGGAAACAACTTGCCTAAAATATTTTATGTCGGAGCAAGTTTACAATTATTAATAAAGAAAATTACAGGTAAATTATTATTTTTACAAATCGATTTTTGTATTAATTTTTACAATAATATAAGGGAATCTATTATGAAAAACATTTCTCCCTTAACCTTTAAAAAAATAATTACAATTACGTCGATAGTAATTATAATGGGACTGGTTGGAGGTATTTATGCATGGAGTATTTTTATAAGCGGCTTAGAAAGACAATACGGATTTACCACAACACAAAGTCAATTGATATTCGGTCTTACTATCGCGTCTTTTACAATAACTATGATTTTAGCAGGCAGACTTGAAACCAAATTTTCGCCGAGACTGATATTAATTACGGGAGGTTTCCTATTTCTTGCAGGCTATCTTATTGCGGCTTTCTCAGTAGGAAATTTTTTGTTAGTTCTATTTGGCATAGGAATAATCTCCGGTATGGGAATCGGTTCCTGCTATATGAGTTCATTAATTCTGGCTATGCGAATATACCCCGAAAAAAAAGGATTGATTTCAGGGATCGCTGTCGGAGGATTCGGAGCCGGAGCCATTTTAACTTCTTTTATAGTTGACTTCTTGTATAAAATTAACTTTAACCTCAACGAGATTTTTATTTTTATCTCCCTGGCTTACGGGAGTGCGATTATCATATTGAGTCTCTCAGCGGAAAATATTAAAAGTAAAGAATCGAATTCTTCATCGTTAAAAGACATTTTTAAAATTATTAAAGACAGAAGAATAGCTGCGCTTTCTTTGGGAATATTTAGCGGCACTTTTTCTGGCTTACTCATTATTGGCAATCTAAAAAAAATTGGAATTAGTTATGGAATAGATGCCTACATAAGCACTCTTTCAATTAGCGTGCTTTCGATAGGAAACATGAGCGGTAGAATTTTTTGGGGATTTTTATCCGATAAAATTGGAGGAGACCTCTCCATAAAGCTAAGTCTTTTGTTTCAAGCTCTGTTAATCTCGTCTGTTATTGCATTTAATAACTCTCCCATTGCGTATCTTATAGTAGTATTTTTAATAGGCCTCGGTTTCGGGTCGAATTTTGTACTCTATGCCAGGGAAACTGCGGAAATTTTCGGAGTCGACAAAGTCGGCACAATTTATCCGTATATATTTTTATTTTACGGTGTTGCAGGCATTGCCGGGCCTACAATAGGCGGCAAAATTTACGACTATCTGAATTCGTATTCATTAGCGCTTTTAATATCGTCTTTAATTTGTTTGACAGGTTTACTTTTGTATTATTATACTATTAGTAAGGAGATAAAAGCTGTTGAATCCCACTAGAATAAAATTAGGTATAATCGGAGGCGGACAGTTATCGAGAATGATGGCTTTCGAAGCCCAGAAAATGGGGATATATATAGAAGCGCTGGATCCCGACCCGAAATGCCCCGCTTCTTACGTAGCCAACAGTCTGATAGTCTCGGATTTTTATAACGAAGAACATCTTGCAAAAATATTTCACAATAACGACTTCATTACTTATGATATAGAGCATATTAATGCAGAGGCATTAAAAAAACTCTACGACAAAGAACCGAAAATATTCCCTTCCCCTTACATTTTGGAACAGATACAGGATAAACTCCTTCAGAAAAAAATATTCGAAAGAGCGAAAGTGCCTGCGCCCGCTTACCGGAAGCTCGACAAAAATGAAATAGAAAATTTCGAATCGGATATTTATCCTGTAGTACAAAAGTCAAGGAAAGGCGGATACGACGGGAGAGGCGTTTTTGTGCTGAAATCCCCCGCCGATAAAGCAAACATGCTCAAGACCGATTCCTTAATTGAGGAATATATCGACTTCGAGAAAGAGCTTGCAATAATGGCCGCAAGAGACAAAGAAGGGAATATAAAACTCTATCCGGTCGTGGAAATGATATTTGACGACAGGGTTAACATTTGCGACATTACATCGGCTCCGGCAAGAGTATCCGAAAAAGTAGTTAAAGAAGTCAACTCGATTGCGGAAGCTATAGTAGAGAATCTCGACGGAGTCGGCATTTTCGGCATTGAGTTGTTTCTAACCGGAGACGAAAAAGTTTATGTTAATGAGATAGCCCCGCGTCCGCATAATTCGGGACATTATACTATCGAGGCGTGCAAAACTTCCCAGTTCGAACAGCATATTAGAGCCGTTTGCGGTTTACCGCTTGGCTCGGCAGACCTGGTAATTCCCGCTGTAATGGCTAATATTCTCGGCGACGAATCCCATACGGGCAAACCTTTAATCACCGGTCTTAAAGAAGCTCTTCAAATCGAAGGGCTCTATTTCCATTATTATTGCAAATCTTCGACTAAGCCGTTCAGAAAGATGGGACATATTACCGTAGTCGATAATTCAGTCGACTCGGCGTTCAAAAAAGTATCCCAAGCAAAAAATATCATAAAAGTAATAAGCGAGAAATAAAATGAAACCGATAGTCAGTATAATTATGGGAAGCGATTCGGATTTACCCGTGATGAAAAACGCAGCCGAAGTTTTGGAAAATTTCGGGATTGAGTATGAAATTAAAATTGTGTCGGCTCACAGAACTCCGGATTTCATGTTCGAATTCGCGCACAATGCCGCGGAACGCGGAATCGAAGCAATCATTGCGGGGGCGGGCGGCGCCGCTCACCTGCCGGGCATGGTTGCTTCTTTAACGGAACTGCCGGTAATCGGAGTCCCCATTAAAACTTCGACGCTCAACGGCATCGACTCTCTTTTGTCGATTGTTCAAATGCCGGGAGGCGTTCCGGTGGCAACCGTAGCCATAAATAACGCCAAAAACGCCGGTCTGCTCGCATGCCGTATTTTAGCTCTTAAATACCCGGAGATTAGAACAAAAGTTATCGAATCGATAAAGAATACGGAAAAAGAAGTGTTGGACAAATCGGATAAATTATATAGAGAAGGATATAAAAAGTACCTGGGCAATTCTTAAAAGCTCATTACTCTTTTCTTGAAGTACGAAAAAAGAGCCGTACTGAAATTTTCGTCCGTTTTAATCAGATTGTATTCGATGCCGTAATTGAGAGATTCGTTCTTTAATTTTTCAATAAAATCAGCCATCGATTCCGAGTATGCTTTACGAATATGATACGGCTGCGACGAAAGTTCTTCCGAAGTTTCGAGGTCTACAAAGAGAGCGTCCTTCTCGAAATCGAAATCGATTTCCGACGGATCGAGCAGTTGAAAAAGGATTACTTCGTTCTTTCTGTGTTTTATCTTTTTTATCGATTTGACTATTTTATCCGCGTCGTCGAAAAAGTCCGAAATGATTATTGTCAATCCCCTTTTGTTAATTCTTTCCGTTATCTGATTCAAACACTCGGTCGTATTTGTAGTGCCGCCCGGTTTTATTCCTGTCAGAGAAATTAGAATATTTTTCAGATGAATTCTGTTGGATTTGGGCGGAAGGTAATTATGTATTTCGTTCGAATAAATCGTGAGAGCTACCGCGTCTTTTTGATTAATCATTATATAACTTAGAGCCGAAGCCAGCGTTACGGCATAATCCAATTTTGTTACGGACGCCTTATGTTTGAAATTCATCGAGTTGCTTACATCCAGAAAAATATTACAAATTAAATTTGTCTCTTCTTCGTATTGTTTGATATAAAATCTGTCGCTCTTGGCATAAACTTTCCAATCGATATCCCTCAACGAATCGCCCTGCATGTAAGGACGATGC
Source organism: Melioribacter sp. (assembly GCF_049325435.1). NCBI lineage: Bacteria > Pseudomonadati > Ignavibacteriota > Ignavibacteria > Ignavibacteriales > Melioribacteraceae > Melioribacter > Melioribacter sp. The sequence continues at coordinate 233,349 of NZ_JBMOLD010000013.1, forward strand.
TGACTGAATTCAACGCTGAAACCGTGATAAGGGCTGCGATGGAGTCCTACCATAAAGCCCTCGACAACCGCTTTTGCCCTCAGCTCGAGGTTTTTAATTTTAGTTACGATTTCCGGCTGCAGATAAGTGACTATATCCTGTGATTTAATATACATGTCACTGATTGTTGAGTCTTTGCTCGAGTAATTTATCGGGCGCCATACCGAGATATTCCAATTCGAGTTTGACAGAGGTAACCATCTCGCTGTCGGGATAACGTTTAAGAAATTCTTCGTAAGTTTTTCTGGCGGCGCTTGTATCGCTCAATTCATTTGCCTCGATGTAGCCGGCGACGAAAAGCGCTTTTTGAGATTCGCTCGCCTCGGGGTATTCGGCGGAAAGTCTTTTATAATAGCGAACCGCATTGCCGAGCGATTCTTTTTTATCGATGTCCTTAATCAAATTCATATGATAAATTTTTGCAATTTCGTAAAGAGCTTTCGGAGCTAGCCGGCTGTCGGAATGTTCTTCTGCTAATTTATTATATTCATTAATAGCGCCCTGAAAATCGTTCTTTTTGACCAACTCCACGGCATTGCTAAAAATTTCGGTATCGCTTTGTGAACTGCAAGAAACAAATAGAACAGAAAAGAAAAACAAGAATATTTTACGCATAAAATTTCCCGATTTTTTTGTTGACTAATATACAATAATAATCGAATAAACGGAGTGAAATCAATTTTTATGGCTTAGAAGTTTAAAGGAATCGCCTCTCGACGAGGAAACTTTTCTGCCGATCGATTCAATTTGTAATTGAAGGCAGGAGCGGCAGTAATCGGGATTGTCGTTGACGCACCTTCTGTCGGCGTAAATCTGGTATTTTTCCCTGTATGGCGAGGGCGTAAAGTCGGGCATTACTACATTTGCTCCGGCTTTTAAACCTTTGATTCTGCCGTCTTCATCCAGAGTTGCCAATGCCGTAGTAGCGGGGATATGAGCGTCTTTAAGAACAATTCTGGCGACAGCCATAGTTTTAAGCGTCAGAACAACATCCCCTGCTTTTTTGTTTTCCCACGGCGTATCGGGCGCCGGGATGAAAGGACCGAACGCCGCCATATCGAGGTCATATTCTTTACACAGCAAAATATCGTCGGCAATATCTTCTAGAGTCTGATTCGGCAAACCAATCATATTACCCGAACCCACCTGATAACCGATCTCTTTCAAAAAACGGATATGTTCGAGCCGTTCGTTTAATTTTTGATTTTCATGAAAAGCGGCGTATAATTTTGGATTTGCCGTTTCATGTTTTATCAGATAACGGTCGGCGCCCGCAATTTTCCAGGTTCTGTATTCTTCGAAATCGCGTTCTCCCAAACTCAACGTTATCGCCACGTCGGCTTTCTGCTTAATAGAATAAATTATGTAGGCAATCTGATCCGTATCGTAATAACCGTCCTCGCCCGACTGGAGCACTATTGTAAAAATGCCTTTATTGATAATCTTATGCGCGACTTCAACGACTTCATCGGGGGTCATCCGGTAACGCGGCAGTTTTTTATTGCTCTTACGCAGACCGCAATAGAGGCAATCCTGCTCGCAATAATTGGAAAAGTCGATTATTCCTCTTAAATGGACTTCGTCGCCGCAATAAATACGACGCACTTCGTCCGCCCTTTCTAATAAAAGATTTATTTCTTTTTCATCGGATAAACCGAGCAGATATACAATTTCGTCCCGGTTCAAATTCTCTTTTTTCAATAATTCGTTTATATCCATAATCGTGGAATAATTTAGTTATCAGAAAAATACGTCGCGCTCGCCCGCATCGACTCTTTCGACCATTTTCAGTGTTTTATTCTTAGTCGGCTCTTCCAGTTTTTCAATTTCATTGAGCAGAAATTCGAGAGCTACTTTTTTTGTTACTTCCGATGCGTAGTCGAGTATGTATTCTTTGAAAGTCGAAATTGCATTCGGCGAGCAGAGCTTGCCAATGTTGCCCGTTTTTGCAAGTTCCATAAATCGGTCGCCCGTACGAGAAGACCTGTAGCATGCCGTGCAAAAACTCGGCAGATATCCCAATTGGCAGCAATCCCGAACGACTTCGTCTAAAGACCTGTGGTCGCCCAATTGAAATTGCTCCATTTGATGTTCTTCCAGGCTTTCCTGCGATTCTTTATATGCTCCGGGAGAAGTCCGGCTGCCTGCGCTTATCTGCGAAACGCCCAGATTGAATAATTCCCTCCGAAGTTCGGGACGCTCCCTTGTCGATAAAATAATGCCGGTATACGGCACCGCAAGACGTATAACCGCCACGAGTTTCTTAAACGAGAGATCGTCGACGGCAAACGGGGGTTTTTCCGAAACGGGAGCATTCAACGCCGGCTCAAGTCTCGGAACCGAAATAGTATGAGGACCAATCCCGTATTTTTCATCGAGATTAAATGCATGACTCAACATGGCAAGCGTTTCAAATTTATAGTCCGTCAGACCAAATAAAACGCCTATCCCGACATCGTCAATACCGGCTTGTAAAGCTCTGTCCATCGAATACAATCTCCACGCAAAATCGCGTTTCGGTCCGTCGGGATGCATTTTCATATACGTTTCGTAATGATAAGTCTCCTGAAAACATTGATAAGTGCCTATGCCAAAACTCTTTAACGTTTTGAATTCATCCACTGTCAGAGGCGCCACATTAACGTTAATTCTTCTTATATTGCCGCCGTTAATGTGAACTTTGTACATCGTATCGATTGCTTTTCCAACAAAATCGAGCCCGGGTTTTTTCGGATGCTCGCCAGCTACAAGTAAAATTCTTTTATGTCCCTGTTTAACTAAAAATTCTGTTTCCTCGCGTATTTCGTCGAGAGTGAGCGTTTTTCTTTTCAATTCCTTATTGTCCCTGCGGAAGGCGCAGTAGAGGCAATTATTTACGCATATATTGGTGATGTAGAGCGGAGCAAAGAGAACGAGTCTGTTGCCGTATATTTTTTCTTTAACCTCCTTTGCAGTGTGGAACAATTCTTCGAGCGTTTCCCTATCCTCGATATTCAAAAGTGCGGCGCTTTCTTTGAGACTCAATCCCTTTGCATTCTTTGCTTTTTCGATAATTTCACGCTGATAGGATTGGTCGTTTAATCCCTTGTCTTCAATTAGGGATTGAATATATTCTTCTTTTATGAATTCCATGCTGCCTCTTAAAATTAATGCAGGTGTAATTTAATTAAACAATAAGCATACCAAAACGGAAATCATCAAATAAATGAAGGTATAAGGAAGGTTTTTCTTAAAAAAGAGAAATATAAAAGTCGCTATTCTATATTTGCGATAAAATCAGACTACGCCGCTTTCTGGTATTTCAATAAAACCTCTCGAACCGTTAACGATACATTGCAATCCGAAAGGGATTGTTATATTTTCTTTAATATGCCCGTGTTTGACGTTGTAAATAACCGGTATTTTCATTTTTTCAAAATATTCGAGGATCACTTCATTTAGAGTAAATGAAGATTTGCTGTTATCCGTTTCGTAACAGTTGACAAATCTGCCCAAGATTACAGCCTGAGCGTTTTTAAAAAGTTTAGCCAGACGTATTTGATTAAACATCCGGTCAATTTTATACGGCGGTTCGTTAATTTCTTCGAAAATAAAAACAGGGGTTTTAAATGGCGGTAAATATTCGGTTCCGATAAGAGATGTAAAAATACTTAGATTTCCTCCGATTAAATTACCGACTCCGCGACCTTTCCGGAGCACGAAGAATTTTTCATCCGAAGGATTTTTCAGACGACCGATTTTCTTATTTGACGTAATAGTACGCCAGAAAATCTCTTCGGTAAATTCGCTCACCTGCTCATGGAAATCGACTGCAACCATCGGTCCTGCAAAAGTAACGAGCCCGCACTTTTTCAAAAAAGCCAGTTGCAGGGCGTTAATATCGCTGTATCCGACGAAAATTTTCGGATTTCTTTTTATCAAATTATAATTAATTTTATCGAGCAATCGCGTTGATCCGTATCCTCCGCGAATCGAAAAAATAGCTTTTACATGCTTGCTTTCGAACATATAATGAAGGTCTTCCAGCCGTTGTTCGTCTGTTCCGGCTAAATACCCTTCCTGGAGTCCGACATTTTTACCGAGTTCCACGCGATAACCGATGCTCTCGAGATAACTGACGCCTTTATTGATTTTATTAAGGTCGTCGGGCGATGATGCAGGCGAGATTAACCCTATCACGTCTCCTGCATTTAATTTGGGAGGTTTTATCAACTTCATTAAGATTTATAGTTTTGTCAGAAGTTTTTTACAATATAAAAAAAGTTTGCTCCAATGCAAAATAATTTTTTGATTTATGCGGCTCAATTTCTGAGCCGCATTTGTTTTATTTCAACACCGGATAATGAACTTTGATTGTGTCGATATCCGTCCATGGTAATTCGTCCAAAGTAATAACTTTTTCGTCTCTATATATTTCGAAAAATTGGCGATTCGATTGAATTCCGCCAAACGGATCGCCCCAGAGCATAAACCAGACCCAGCGCGGTTGTTCTTCCAATATTTTACTTGAAGGAACAGCGCCAACTTCCCCTAACGCTATGGGTTTATCCTTGGCTAATTCGAGCAGTTCATCGTAATTTTCCCGATTAAATCCTTCAGAATAGACGTCGGTGGCAAGTATGTCCACCACATCGTCGCCGGGATAATACTCAGCATAAGAGTCGACGCCCGGTTTAACTTCGTTGGCGTTGTATACCCAGAGCAGATTATTAAGGCCGTGAAAATTCACCAACCTGTCGAAGAGCATCCGATAAAGCTTTTTATAGCCGTTTTCGCCTTTTTTCTTTCCCCACCAGAACCATCCCCCGTTCATTTCATGATACGGTCTCCACAGTACAGGCACTCCCGCATATTTAAGTTGTTTTAAGAACCAGGCAATTACGTCAACCTGAGATTTCCATCTTTCGTTTAATTCCGTTCCTTCGGTAATCAGGTCATTCCACTCATCATCCGAAAGCCGGCTTTGGATTGCCGAGCTGAAGTCGACGGGTTCTTCCATATTCGGAGGTACGGCGTGCCACATTAACGTAATTATAAAACCCTGTTCATGGCGTTTAATCGCTTCGTCAACTATTTGTTGTCTGTAGTTTATACCGTCCCACGTTCCGGGTTCGCTAAATCCGAAATCCTGTCCGAAAAGAGCGGGATACTTACCCGTGGCTTTATGGACTGCCGGCAGCCTTAAAGAACCGAGCAAAGGCACGGAATGCTGTCCCGCTAATATTTTTTTGCCGGAAATCGAATAAAGATAATTCAGCAATTCCACTGCTTCAGGAGAAGCATCCGGAGTTACTGGTAAAACCAAACTTGAATCTTGTTGCGCGTTTATGGTTATAGCAATAAGAAGCGCTGAAAATATTTTTTTCAACATAACTACTCCACTTTAATTATTTAATTCTTTATATGCAGTTTCCATAAGAATAAAGAACGCCTGCCCTTCCGTAGCAGTGCCCGGATGATCGAACTCAGGCGAACCGCATACTCCTTGGATAAGTCCATAATTATCGAATTTAGAATGCGCCGCTTTTCTCATCAGTTCTGCTTTTTCAAGATATTTACCGTCGAGCCAACCGCCTTTGACACCCCGAAAGATGGAATATGAAAGCATCTGAGATAAGTTTGTTTCTACGAAGGAATTAGGGTCGTCAACTATATTATGATATAAGCCGTCAGATCGCATATGCTTCAGGCAGCCATCCAATAAATCGATTAGTCTCCTTATCAGCAGATTGCGTTCCTGCTTCATAGAATCGGGCAATCTTGGAATTATGCGCGTAAACCCTGCCGCAGTCCAGCCGTTTCCTACGCCCCAGCAATCTTTTCTTGCAAACTGATTCTTTTCAAAATCCCACATGTGCGATAACAATTTTTTATCCTCATTCCAGAGGACTTTCCAAACTCCGTTAATTTGCTTTATAGCTTCATCGTATTTGTCTGCGACAACCAGAAACGGGGGCAGCATATAATTAATGTCGCTCCATACCTGCGGAATATTCGTAAAATGATAAATAATCCCGTCTTTATTCCTGGGAGCATTATACAAAATATAATTCAAAAGCTTGCTAAATCCTTCGAATAAATTCTCATCTCCCGTTTTTCTTGCAGCCCAGAGAACGGCTTCGCCCGGCGAAGCCGCATCGCTAAGTGCGAATTCCTCTCCCAACATTGCCAATCTGCCGTCCGGCGATTGTCTTAAAACGGCTTCTTTTGCCATTAGAATTACCAATTCTTCTTCTCCGTATTCCAGAAGAGCCTGCATTGCCACGCCTTGCTCCCATGTTGCTCTTTGCATAGTAAGCATCGCCAGTATGGCTTTTTCAATTTTATCGTCGCTTTTCCTAAACATTGTCTCGTTTTTCTTTTCCGCATTAAGAATATCGTTTTTTAACAAACCGCTGCCCAAAACAGCAAGCGGAAAAATACTTAAAAATTGTTTCCTTTCCATTTTATACCTGCTATTATTTTATTTAAGTAAATAATTTTAACTCATTGTCAAACAATTAATAAGTCGACGCTCTCGAAAGCATAGATTATCAGAAATATTTTTTAACCAATTCGAGCATTTTTCTGTCGAGTTTATGTCCTTTATAATTTTCGTACTTTACATCCTTTCTGCCGCTGTTTAGGATTCCGAAATCCCCTTTCAAATTCCACATAGCATGTCCCCATCCGGCTTCCTTCCAAAGCGAGAGTACATCTTCCATCCATCTAAGGCAAACATCGTGAGGAGTTTTATTGTAGCATCCCCATTCTCCTACATGAACCAACGACCCTTGCTCCACAAGCGGCATCCAGGAATCGATCAATTTTGCCCTGAGGGCTTCTTTATCCCATATTTTTCCGTCGTCGGCTTTAAGCGGCCATGTGGGCGGATTAAAGGTCTCAAATTCGTCTTCAGGCACCCAGGTTGCCGTGTAATGACTTAAACTCATCGGGTCGTATCCCCTTGTACTTTGCATCGGCACTACCTCCGCCAATTCCATCACGGGATATCTTCCGATTTCTCTGCCGTCGGCAATAATCAGTCGTTCAGGGTCTTCTTCTTTTATGCCCGCCACGAGCGCTTTAACGATTTCCACATATCTCTTTACATTTGTATTTTTGGGCGGCTCGTTAATCAAGTCGAAACTCAATTGAGAATTCGGTATTCCGCTATACCTCCGGGCAATATACTTCCAGTGATAGACAGCGGCATTAAGGGCTTTTTCCATGTTCTCCGGCGTGTCATCGAACAAATCGTACGGTTCCATTTCCCTTCTGTTAATACAATATCCCGGAATACGATGTAAATTGAGGTTGATATGAATATTATATTGTTTGCCGAATTCGATCAATTCATCTATGTCGTTAAATACGTCCTCGTTTATTTCGTACCAATTATCTTTCGAAGCCCAATTCCAATACGACATTGGTATTCTGGCAAAATTAAACCCCCACTCCGCCATTATTTCAAAATCTTCTTCATTGAATTTTCTACGGGGTCCCATGCCGCCTGTTTTTTCGGTGAGGTTAAAACCGATATAACGGGGAATGTCAATTTTTTTATTCTTCTTTAAGTTTGAGGCTAATATTTCAGGTACCCCGCTTAAGAGCGATCCCGCTCCAAGCATACCGGTATACTTAATAAATTCCCTTCTGTCCATAGATAAAATTCCTTTATTTATTATTCAAAATTTTATCCGCTCCTAATGAGAGCAAAATATAATCAACCGTTCCTCCTCCCAGAACATATTCTGTCTGCTGCCATAAATAAGGCCATATTTTAAGTTCCGGTAAATCCGGTCGAATTAGAGCCGTACCGCTCCCGATACCGCCGGGTATGTAAGACCAGTCCGCGCGGTTAAATCCGTACGCGGTAGTAAGCGAATTTACGCCGATACCGGAAACAAACGACGCGTTGTTTTTTCCCGGATGAACGCCCAGAATGAAATTTAATGAGTTGAGCAGATAATCAGACTCGAACGCATCCGGAAAATAGAGATGCAGGAATAATTGCGACACTCCGAAAGCTTGAATTCCCCAACCCGCTCCCCAGATATACGGTTTATAGGGAACTCCGAAAGGCGTTTCCCGTTGAAGTTTAGTTACATTATTGTATAATTTTTTAATCGCGTTTTCGACTTCTATTTTGAAATCATCTCCGAATTTATCCGTAATTCTTCCTATGACAAGAGTATGTGCAAATATATTTTCAACCAGTTTCTCACGATTTTCGAAAAGAATTTTTTTATAATTTTCGTTTTGAGTCGATAAGTAAAGCTCGGCTGCCGCATTTAATTTTTCGGTAGTAATTCCCGAAGTATCCCGTTCGAAAAGTTCCGCTGAAATTTTCAAACATTTATCGGCAAGGACCGGATTAAAATTTTTCATTACTCGATAGGCTGCCGCAAGCGCTTGCGCGGTTCCGAGCTCGTGTCTGTAATAGTTTTCGGTAAAAACCCATCTGTCGTCTTCGCCGGGAATATTGTCTGTCATGTTTACCGGATCCCCCAGTAAAACATATTGCCTCAAATCACGGCATATTATTCCTCTGTAAAGCCTGCCCATCGATTCATAAGCGCCAACGATAGAGAGCAATCCGTGTTCAATTTGCTGAAGAATATCGTTTTTGCCGTCGGGGATATGGATTTCTACCGTTTGACTCTTCTGGTCGATTGTTGTGACGTCAATTTGCGGGCGGAATAATTCGTACGCCAGAGACAGTTTATAAACTGTTTCAGACTGCGATTCAATTCTCAGGTCGAAATCCCCGGCGTCGTGCCATCCCCCCTTATTTAATCCCGGCACGCGCGAACCCGATTCGAATCTCGTCAGAGTCGATTCGCTCTGCACGTATCCGTCGAAATGATTATGATTTACGGGAGCCATGACCGCGTCGTCCATATGGCAGCGACCGTGCCACACTCTGTAATTTTCGTTTACTCTCATGTGGCACATTTGTATCGGCAGAAAATATTCAACTGTAGGCTGCCAGACATATTCGGAAAAAATCTCGTAATCGATCAAAAAAATATTTGAAGAAATATTCTTGTCCTTATCAAAATAAACGAACCTGTAAAGTCCTTCGTTTCTAATATTAGTAAAATCCCAAGCGTAATAATTGTAACGTAAAAACCTGCCCCAGTATTCGGGATTAATATTATCTTCAATAATAATTACCGAATCTTTTCCTATTCTTTGGAGCTGCAATTTTCCGTTTAACTCATGATCCTTTGCGGTTTCTATAATTACCTGTTTCTTCTGCGCTGGGTGGTATCCCACCTGCGACACCTTGATTACCGGTTTATACATATTTTCAGAATCGGAAGGGTCGATATGAGGAGTAATCACCCACTTAACAGCTTCTTCGGGATTGGAAGAATCGATAATGGTTCGGAGAATAAACCAGCCGTTATTATGGGTAATTCTTCCGTCGTATAATTCGATATCTTTCGTAAGACTTTTGATAGCTATTCTGTTTGCAGTTCCCGGTTCCAATACAAATTCGGTGCATTTTACCAGAGGGCTGTCAACGGAGGAGTCTTTTAGAATCGGATCTCTAGGGAAGGCTCCCGGTTTACCATCAGCCAGATAGTATTTACCAAAAAAGTAGCCGGGAAAGAGTTCTAGATTAAATCCTATTTTGCCATCCCATTGAGAAGGCAGCGGTTCGTCCATTTTAACAGTTACAAGTATGGAAGCCCCCTCGTTTATCGGTTCGGTTTGAATTTTATATTTAAGTTTAAGGTCGGGATATACAATCGGATTGAATCCTTTACAATTTTTCGATGAATCCGGAAACCAGAGTTCAACACTGATTAATTGTTTTTCATTATCTACGATTTTCTCGCCCATTTTAGGAACGGGCGACCATTGCCCGGGAGTCGGCTCCAATCTTAAATCGCCGTTAGCCGCAATTCTTTCGTCGTTGCGAATGATAGTGATTCCCCCCTGATGTCCTTCGGGGTAGAAGTCGTCGAATACGGTAAGATTGAATCCGGGAGCTTCATAATATTTTTCGGAATTAAGATATATTTTCGACGAATCCGTTTTAACAATATTCAGTTGAGCTGAAATGTTGACAGTTAGCAGGAAGATAAAAAAAAGAAAAAGTTTATTCGAACGCATACGGACTCATGATTTAATGAAAAAATGACTTTATTGCAGATGTTTTAATGTCCCCCTATAATTTCTCACCCGAAAATAAAGAGACAGCCGGTTAAAGCCGGCTGTCCCAATTAACAATATGAAGTTTAATTTACTTGAGAAGAATCATCTTCTTGAATGTTTTGAAGTTGCCTGCTTCGATACCGTAGAAATAAATTCCCGAAGCCAGATTAGAAGCGTTGAAATGAACGAGGTGCTGTCCCGCAGTCATAGGACCGTTAACGAGGGTAGCTACTTTCTGTCCGAGTATGTTGTAGACTGTCAATTTAACCACTTCGGGTTTTGCCAAAGTAAATCTGATTGAAGTAGTCGGGTTAAACGGATTCGGGAAGTTTTGTTCGAGAGCATAACCGTTCGGTATTTCGTTTTCGTTTACCGACGTGATTGTGACTTTTACCAGTTGAGCCATATCAAGATTAATATTGCTTGCTTCGACAGTAATCTGATGCGAACCTTGAGTTAACTCAAATTTATCTGTTAATACAGTAAGTCCGGTTGAATCGTCTTTACTTGCAAAAGATATCGTAGAAACGACGGCTCCGTCTATTTTAAGAACGCCGTTTTGAGGTCCGCTGTAATTTTGATAGAGTAAATTCAAAGCATAAGTACCGTTGCCAGGCGCCTCAACAGTAAATGTAACGCTACCGTTAGAATTCATAGCAACAGATTTCAATCCGCTCGGCACCCACACAGCTCCTTCTACCATTATTTTAACTAAATCTGATGTAGCGTCCGGCACACCAAGTTCGACGACCGGAGTAGTTGTTCCTGCCGGTATAAGTTGTATACCTGCAAAGTTCTGATAACCCCATGATGATTCAATTCGGATTGTATTTTTACCCGCAGGTAAAGTTAAAGCGCCTGCTTCAAGAATTTCTTCCTGTTTTATTAATGTCCATACCCATTCATTCGGATCGAATTTACCGTACCAGATATTTGCTTCCTGTTCTTTGGGACTCCAGATATATTCACCCCAACCCATCGGATCGTGAATACTTACGCCGTTGACAATGATTCTTTGTCCTCTTGTGCCATTTCCTCTTAAGTTCGTATATATATTCAAATCATATTGTCCAGCCTCAGCCAAATCGAATTCCCACTGAATATAACCGCCGCCGTCCATCTGGAAGTACATAAAGCCGGCAACGTCTTTTATTTCCGCATCACCGCCTAGTACGGCCTCTTCGGCTTCATATTCGGCAATTGTTTCCAATTCAATTCTCGGACCTGCCATAGCTTCTAGTTGTGCTACGTACTGATCTTTGTTCTGTTCAAAAATAGCTTTTTTATCCGGGAACCAATTTAAGTCGCCAAGGGGCAATCCGTCGGTACCGGCAGTCATAAGTGCAGCGTCGGTATATGAGAAATCTTCGGGTAGAGGCCAACTTGGACATACATTACATACATCGCCGGTAATATTGTCTATTGGTAATTTCCAGAAATATTCAGTAGCCGGTAAAGTGTTGGAACGAATGTCTTTAATGTTTTGGATCATATTCTCTACAATCTCAGAAGGATATGTGCCTACCGACGGCATACTGCTCAACCAAACAGTGTCTTTAATTACCATATTCTCGTATACATCGAAATAATCTTCTCTGGTCATCGGACCTGCAAAAGGCTGAGCCACAATAGTGTCGCCGTAGTAAGCTGCGAATGCAGGGTCTCTCCAAGCATACGCGTTCGAAAATAATATACGGCGTCCTTCTTCGGGGCCGTATTTAGTCGGTAATGCGCCTACGCTGAATATTGAAGCGGGTATAGTGCGAGGATCGCGTCCGGTGGCTGTAATATCCGCATGTCCTTCGCCGTGCCAGAAAGGATTAATAAAGAGGTTATTGGTAAAGTATGCTTCTTTCCACCAGTTTCCGGCATTGAGCGCGCGTCCCATATTGACAATAGTATTGTGGTTAAATCTGATATAATTAGCCGCGCCGCCTTCGAGCTGAAATACGGTCATATTAATATTGAAAAAGGTATTGTTTTCAACAATTACAGTATCCTGATCCGCCCAAATTGAAATTCCGCGTCCTTGCCATTGCTGATCGGCCGGATGGCCCTGAATATTACGGAAAACGCAATTGGTAACAAATATGTCGTTATTTTTACCCGTAAACGCAATTGGCGCAAAGTTTGTACGCTCGAAAATACATCCGTCAAAAACAAATCTCGAATCGTTAGCGTCGAGCTGAATCGGTTGATAATAAGTTTGTGAACCAAATTCATCGCAACCGATTACATAAATATTCTTCATAGTAAGGGATGCGCTCGGCTGCATTAAACGGTCAGCGTGCGTACCGTCTTCTCTTCCAACCAATTGCAATACAGGCGGATTATCAAATTCCGTCGGTCCGCCTTTCTCGCCTACAAGTCTCAAATGAAAATCGGAATAAGTAATTTTTTCGGAAATCCAATAAAATCCTCCGCGTAATAATTTGTAAACGCGTCCTTCGGGACGGTTTGTATCGTTTTCAATGGCATTACGGAGAGCGTCGGTAATAACTTCGCCCGTAACTGGGTCCTGCCATTCTACAACTAATGTATCCCCCGCTTGTGCGCTTATTTTTTCAACAGGCATAAAGAAGCCTGCAATCAGCAGCGCCAAGATTAGAAAACGGTAATTGAACTTCATATACTCCTCCACTTATTGGTTTGGTTTAAGTTGCTTAAGTGATTACTCACTATTTTATAAATTATATCTAATTCCCACATCCATCGAGAAACCATAATATTCAATATACGTGGGGTTTCGCAAAGAAGAACCACGGAATGATTCGTCGGGTCTGTTATTCAGGTTTGTAAAGTTTGCAAAGACCTGAATACCGTTGTCAAGTTTTTGTTGCACGGTAAAATCCCATCTCGAATAGGGTCCTGTGAAATTATCCAATGCTGATTCTGACGAGATATATGTAACTTTATCCGTTTGATAGAGATAGGACAAGCGCGCCGAGAAACCCTTATAATCGTAACCCAATGTAACATTTACAATGTGCTTAGGCTGGTCGGGCATACGGGCGACACGGAAACTGTCTACAAGTATCGGTTGCCTTCTGGGCGGTCTTGTTCCGGGAATTAAATCGCCTAATTTATTATAAAAGAGCTGCTTTTTAATTTCAGAATGAATGTATGTATAATTTACATTGAGTACTACACCTTTCAAAATGCTCGGCAAATACCAGAAATTGGTTTGCCATTCCAATTCAACGCCTTTGTAGTATGCCGGTTCGGGATTATTTATGTATGTATCGATTTGCGGCGCCGATTTCAACCAACTGTTGGGTATGTTCAAACCGGATACAAATGCAGTATCCTCGAATGTGTATGCAAGCCCGGGCTGTAAAATATACGAAGCGTAAAATGCCAGATCATCGATTTTTTTGTAGAAGCCTGTAACGCTGAAAAGTCCTACATAATTTTCATAAACCGATACTGAAAGGTCATAATTTGTAGAATGGGAAGGTTTTATTTTGGAATTGGCTGCTTTAATATAGCTTTGGTAAGAATTGACCCAAGTTATTGGAGCATATTGGATAAAATCGGGACGGGTCAAAGTTTCGGTGCGAGCCAATCTAATTTTCATCCAATCGACAGGTTTTACAATAAGATGAATCATAGGCAGGAAAAATTCATTATCGCGTTCGATTTCCAGGCCTTCGAAATCCGCGGGCGCCGCTTCGACATTGTTTGGGGTCACCTGGCGGAATCTTTGTCCGTTGTAAACAGTATGTTCTTTTTCCCACCTCATACCGCCGATCAAGGTAAGATATTTTGTAAGGTTTAACTCACCCATGAAATAGGCGGCTTGAATCGATTCTTTACCGTCGTAATCATTCCCCAGGGATCCGATAGAATAACGTCTTGCGATTGCCGCAGTATCTCCTTCAATTTTGTCTTTTGCAAAAATTGCTTCCATTACTTTATTCATAAGATCATTATCCACTACAAATCCGAGAGGATAATCGCCGTTCAAAAAGTCGTCTCTGTTATAATCGCTAAGAAATCTCGAAATCGGTAAAACGGCATTTTCTCTGACCAATATAGAGTCGCTCTGGAAATTAAACTGTTCGGGATATTTCTGAGCGAGATAGAGTAAAATTCTTCTCAATTCACGGCTTAACCCCGTACCGGCGCCGTATTGCAGACTGCCGCGTCCGTTCTGCTCCTGATCGTAAAGACGTTTCAGCCATTTGAATTTTGTGCCTGCTTTTATGTAGCCGTTAATATCTTTACTTAGAGTAAAAGGCATTTGTAAGTTAAGCTGAAAAGCAGTTTCGTCTTCGTTAAGTTTTGTGCCGTAGATATAAGCCGATTCCAATCCTGTAGCATTCGTGTCGAGCGTAACAAACGAAGGCACTTCAGTCGGATGCGTATCGGGCGTAATTTTTCCGGTTTCGAATGAAGCGTTTTCTTGTACGAATGTCCATGTTCTGTCGCTCGGATTGTCATTTCTGGATGACGTATGCGAAACGCTGAAATCATATTTTATCCAGTTGAAATCCTGTTCCATACCGACGGCGCCTGTAAAAATGGAAGTTGTACCGCCACGGTCTTCTAGATCATAAAAATGTCTGTTTTCGCTCAACAGCATCCTGTTTATTCGATACAACCCGTCCCAAGTTAATTTGTTGTAGAACGAATTTGCTGTAATTTTTCCGTTAGATAGCTTGTAGTCGAGGAGCAAACTTCCGCCTGTCCTCTGTCTTTTTACGTTTTCTTCACGAAGGCGTAATTGCGAGATATAAACTTGCGTTTCACCTGTGGTAACATCCGTAGTTCTTAAATACTCGCCTTGAAATTTATCGGCGCTTCTGTCGTAATTATCGGTATTGAAACTGGCAATAACTCCCAGTTTGTTATTCAAGAAACGGTTGCTAAGATTTGCCGATAAATTGTAATTACCGTAATAATTTTGAAGTTTGTTGTATCCGCCTTGAATATTGGTATTCAGATGGAAACCTTCGGGAGCTTCTCTCAATTTAAGGTCGACAGTTCCGCCTAAAGCGTCGGCATCCATATCCGGAAGATTTGCTTTCTTAACTTCTATACCGTCAAGAATATTGGAAGAAATTAACGATAGATCGACGCTTCGGTCATTTCCACCCGTTGCTGGCAAGCGCACACCGTTTACCGTAACGGCATTATATTTGGGAGAAAGACCTCTAATTTCAACTTTTGTAGCTTCGCCTCCGTATCTCTGAATCGATACGCCGGGTAAACGTCCAATCGATTCTGCCGCGTTGACATCGGGTAATTCTTTGATGCGGCTCTTGGATACTACATTTGCTATGGTGTTTGAAGAGAACTGTTGATTGATTGCCTGCACCTGACCTTCAACCTGAGCGGTAATGACAATTGTTTCGCCTTCGAGAGTAATAAATTCGAGGTAGAAATCCTGCTGGACTGTCCTGTTATCTAGTATCTCTATTTCCGTAGATTCCTGACGATAGCCGATATACGAAACAACTATAGTGTGCTTACCCGCAGGAATTCCAACAATGCTGTACCTTCCTTCCAAGTCGGTTGCGGAGCCAAGGCTCGTACCCTGTACAATAACATTTGCGCCAATCAGCGGTTCATTAGTGGTTTTGTCGAACACTCTGCCCCTAAGACCGCCGGCAGCAAACAGCGTCTCATTGAAACTTAAAAACAATAAAACTAAAATTATTAGTTTACTGCAGAAATTACTTAATGTAGAAGTTTTCATTCTGCCTCCTGTTACTGAACAATTTACAAAAGTTATAAAATTGGAATTTTGTAGTATAGTTTATGATACAGGACAGGTTACTCCTCTTAAATTCAGAATTAAGCCCCCCATGCTTAATTATTATATACCGCCCTATATAATTATTATTCATATCTAATTTAATAACCAATTATAATGCCATAGACCAACGACTAATTAAACACGTAAAAGCTGCAAATTCATATTATTACGGATTATCAATTCAATAAAATTTTATAAAAATAATAAAGTAAAAAAGGATTACCGGCTATTTTAATCATTATCTAAGTGATTTAAACAGTTAATGAGCGCTCTGGTAGTATGGTAATTTCCTTTCCAAATCGTAGCCTTCGGGTAAAATTCCATATTTTCAACCGAGTCTTTACCCCAAAAATACCATCCGCCGTATTTTCCATCGACGAGGTAATTTTCGATAAAGTTTATCTGTTTTTCAAAATATGAGTAATAATCAATATTATCAACCGGAAAAAGAATTGCAAAGAGAAGAGCGGAATTAAGAGCTTCTGCCTGCGCCCACCACTCTTTACTCTTGCGAATAATTGTTATTTTATCCTTGCCTTTGAAGTAGTATCCCCTGTCGTAAATGCCGCCCTTATCGGAATCCCATCCGTTTAGCAGCGTATGATCCACTAATTTTTTTGCGATTCCGAGGGTTTTCTCTTTATCCGATAAATCCATTGCATCCGAAGCCTCCAGCAGCAAGTACGCCACTTCAATATCGTGCCCGAACGAAACATGGTCGAATTCAAAGTTTCGGCTTCTGACCTGATCGCTCGAATCGCGGTATGAAATCGGTTTCATATCCCGCGTAAAGAAAAGGCGCATATAACCCTTTTCCGATACAATTTTATCTCTTACAAGGTAAAATACCGATTCGAGCCGTCGCCTCAAATGATCGTCTTTCCATACTTTGTACAATTCCGTAAAAGCTTCCAAAAGATGAATCGAGCTGTTCTGGTCTTTAGGAGGAACTTCATTATAACCTTCCGTAAAAGGAGCGCCGTTGCTATCCATAAATTGGAAATAGCCGCCGTACTGTTCGTCGTAACTGTGTCGATCGAGCCATTCGAATGTTTTTATCGCTAATTTCAGCGCGCTCGAATCGCCCGTGGCTCTGAAATAAGCCGACAATCCGTAAATAGCGAAAGCATTTCCGTATGCTTTTTTAATAATTTTTCCGTTCTCTTTTATCGGCTTGCCTTTACGATCGACAAGGTCGTAAAAGCCGCCGTATTTATCGTCCCACATAACGCGCGAAAGAAAATCGACGCCGTGTTTTGCATACTTCAGGTATTGTCTGTATTTCGGGAATTTCAATGCGGCGTTCGATATCGACCAGATATGACGAGCTTGCGTCACAATCATTTTGTTCTGAGCGCCTTCCAATTCCCATTTATAATTAATGTCGCTGTAATATCCTCCGTAAAGAGTATCGACGCAAAGCGGATACCAGAGAGAAATCTCCCGCTCCAGAAGGGTATTCAATCTTTCGATATAATTTTCTTTATCGCTTTGGATTCCCGCAGAAATTACGACGGCGTTGATGAATAACAGAATGATAAACTTTTTCATTTGACAGTCTTCCGGCTTATTTAACGGTTTTGTCGAGCTCCATATTCAAGCTTTTATATAAATCTTTTCTGCCTGCTTTGTCTTTTTCAAGAATTTCCCTGGCGTATTTTGCAACATCTTCGGCAACATAGCGCGGAACTACTACCACTCCGTCGCCGTCGGCTACAATTACGTCACCCGGGCATACGAGCACACCGCCGATTACAACCGGACGATTGATCGATTCGATTTCATTTCTGCCGGGACGAATGCCTCTGCCTTTCTTTCTCAAATAGAGCGGCACGCCTTGTATTTCAATTTCGTCGGTGTCTCTGGAAGCGGCGTCTGTAACAACGCCTACGGCGCCCAGTTTTTTCCAGGCAAGAATATTATAAGAACCGATTGTGCCGATATCCTTGTCTTCCACGTCGTCAATTACTATAGCCGTACCGGGACGAATCAGTTTAGCAAATTCTTCGTGCGAATATTTGCTGTAAAAATTTCCTTCCCATTCCTGAAATTTCTCGCCCGGAGCAGGACGGTCAGGCTTTTGAGTCGGCACATATCTGACTGTTACTGCAATTCCTCTGAACTGATGCGTTAAGTTTTTTGGGTCTTTCCAGCAGGCTTGAATTGCAGGGTCTACCAACCCAGTGTTTGGCAGCCCCACCATATCCAATCCGTCCGACACGTCTGCCACGCGAAGCCCTTCAAATAATTTCAGAATCCTTGCGTCTTCTTCCGCCGAATAAACTTTAGTGGGGATGTAATTATAACCCTTTTGCAATTGTTCTTTTGTTACTTCCTGCGCAAAAAGCGTTACGGAAAAAATGACTGACATGCTCAAAAAGTAAAATAATTTTTTCATCGATAACTCCGATTTATTTAACGTTCTATTAAATAGACGAACATAAATTTTATTTAATCTCCCGGTCAACAAGAGAAAACCTGACTGTATTAAGTCTTTTTTGCCGTTTAAAAATTGCTCTTCTTATAACATCAAACAAAGAACCGACAAACCCCAAACCCCTAATCCCTAATCCCTACACTCTACTCCCTAATCCCTATTTTAATATACTCCCCAATAATTCTGTCGATCATTTCGTTGGTTTCTTTTTTAACGATCATTCTTTCGGGTTTTTCTTCGAACCATTTTAATGTTTTTTTAATCCCTTCCTGGAAAGGAATCGTCGCTTTGAATTCCGGCACGAATGATTTTATTTTAGAATTATCGAAAATTGCAGTCCATGTTTTATCGCCCAACAAGCTCCCTTCCAATGAAGGTTCGCACTTTACAATAAAATCCGAAGGGATATGAACTATATTAGCTGCAGCCCCAACCGCATCGGCAATATAATAATGAATTTGATCCCACGAGAGAGCTTCGTCGGAAGTAATGTGAAATGCGTGTCCGATTGTTTTCAGATTTCCGATTAATCCGGTAAATCCGATTGCAAAATCGTCGGCATGAGTAACAGTCCAGAGCGAAGAGCCGTCGCCGTGAACGATAATCGGAAGACCTTTTTTTATTCTATCGACAATTGTATATTCCGTCCACCCGCCAATCGGAACGGGGATAACGTTTGAATATGTATGAGAAGGCCTTACGACTACGGCAGGGAAACTCTTGTCGCGGTACGCTTTATTCAATAATTCTTCGCATGCGATTTTATTGCGCGAGTAATCCCAGTAAGGATTACGCAAAGGAGTCGATTCGGTAATGACCGGATTCAAAGGCGGTTTCTGGTATGCCGAAGCCGAACTGATAAAAATATATTGTTTTGTTTTTCCTTCGAACAGCTCAATATCTCTTTCAACGTCTTTCGGATCGAACGCTATCCAATTTACTACCGAATCCCAATAATGTTCTTTAAGCAATTCTTTCATCCTGTCGAGATTATTGATATCGCATTTGATATGTTTTGCCCCGTCGATATTAACACTGTTTTGCCCCCTGTTCAGCAGATAGAGTTCATAACCTTTTTTTATACACTGTCTGCTGACGCTGGCGCTAATATTACCGGCGCCGCCGATAAAAAGAATTTTCATAAATATTAACCTCTTTTTTGATTGACGAATTTTGAAAGATAATCAGAACTTTCTTTTATTCCTTCAAAAATATCACCATTATATTCGTCAAATTCAATAATAAGCCAGTCGGCAGTTTCGCCGCAAGCTTCCAGAATCGGGGGAAAATTCATAGCTCCTTTGCCAATAGGCGTCTGTTTGTATGCTTCTTCGCCCTTTACTGTTGTGCCGTCTTTAATATGCAGCAGCGGAACTCTTTTACCGAAATCTTTGAGCGCCTTTACAGGATTGAACCCTGCCGTCGTTGCCCAATAAGTATCTATCTCGAAGAGGATATTATCGTTTAGGTTTTCGAACAACCAGTAAAACGGATAGTAACCGTTCTGTTTCTCAAATTCCCACCAATGATTATGCAACGCAAATTTGAGACCTTCTTTTTTCAATTTATACGAAATATTATTGTAGAGTTCAGCCGTCTTCTTCATAGAATCGAGCGAACTGTACTTATCATCCTGAGGCCAGCCGTGATAGACAATTATATCGGATTTGTAAGCTTCCGCCATTTTCAGCGATAGATCAAAATTTTCTCCGACCGGAAGTTCACTATGCATTGCCAGGACTTCGAGTTCATAATCGCTTAATATGGCGGCGGCTTTTTTCAGAGTAATATTTTCCGGGAGCTTATAGGTTTCTACGCCGCGAATTCCCGTAGTGGAAATTTTGGCGATAGTATCCTGGAAATTGTTTTCGAGGTAATTTCGTACCGAATATAATTGCAAACCGACTTTAGGCGTTTTTCCGAAAGCAAGAGCCAACGAACTGCCGCCGAGCGCAAATGCGGCGCTTCCCAATCCGAGTATTTTAATAAATTCTTTACGCGATATACGCTTCATGTTTCAACTCAATAAATTAGCCTGTAACTTACAAATGCAAATCTTTTACCGTCAGGCGACCAGGAAGGAACATTGATTGTGCCCTGCCCGCCGAACAATTCCGCAATCGTCTCGATAGAACCGTCCTGAAGATTCAGTAATCGCAACAACACATTTTTATTCGGCGGATGCCCTGTTACGTCAGGGGCATACGAAAGGAAAACTATATATTTATTATCGGGAGAAGGATGCGGGAACCAGTCATTAAACTCGTCGGCCGTAATTTGAGTTTGATTTCCTCCGTCGGCATCCATACGCCAAATTTTCATCTTGCCTGTCCTTTCGGAATTAAAATAGATATATTTTCCGTCGGGTGAAAATTCCGGTCCGTCGTCAAGTCCTTCTGCGTCCGTAAGTCTTATTTCATTTTTTCCGTCTATATCGATTTTATAAATATCGAAATTTCCGTTTCTTTCGGCGCAATATACAAGGTATTTCGAATCGGGGGACCAGCCGTGCCAGTATGACGGTCCTTTCCGGGTCACTAATTGGGGAATCCCCCCATCCCCCGGTAAAACATAGATACGCGAAAGTCCGTCTTTATCGTGATTACTGATTGCCAGCATTTTACCGTCAGCCGACAAACCGTGGTCGTTGTTGCAGTGAATTGCAAAATCCGTATTGACCGCTTCGGGTATTTTTCCGTCGAGAGCTATTCTGTAGATTTTGCCTTCTTTATTAAAATAAATAAATTTATTGTCGGGACTCCAATTAGGCGCTTCGAAATGTTCCCGACTTCTGTAAAAAATTTTTCTTGTGCGCGTTTCCAGGTCGAATATTTCAATTGTACTTTCCACTTTTCTTTCTCTGTTTAATGGTTTTTGAAACTTAAGATTAACATTCCGGAAAACCGCTTTCTCCGAGACGGTCGAATCGTGAGAGCATACTACGATTCCCGCATAGAGGCTATCGGATAAATTAAGAGAGATTGTTCCTACAGGATAAATAATACTTCCTTTCAGCAAAGAGGCTGTGTATTGGTCTGCATTTTTTTCAAGCATTAATTTGACCGGAGGTTTGACGTTCGATTTAATTTCCGAAGTTTCACCGCCTTTTTCTTTTCTGAATTGCATTGAAATCAGACCGTCGCCGTGAACTACAATATCGACATACGGGTCGTTTTCCGAAAGTCCCGCACGGAACATCAATCCGCCTTTCCTGTGCGGGTGTTTACCTTCGCCTATCCATTCGATATCCGTTTCCATAAAAATATCGCCCTCGACTTTTTCCCATACAAAATGAAATGCGTCTTCGTAACCCCAGATATTTTCCCCGCTTCCTGTAATTACGTATGCCTTTTTAATACTGTCGTAAAGCGATTCGCCTTTAATATTAACCTTACCGACATCCGAGGATTGCCCGATAAAGTTCTGGGAATAAATCATTATCGGTATAAAAAACAGAAATAAATATTTCATTTCCTTCGCCTTTATTTTTCGGTATTAAAATAGATACAGGGAACGTTGATGTTATTTTCCGAAGCATAAAACGATGCGACAACGGAACCGAGAGGTTTGATTACAATTCCTTTTGTTTTACCGTCCAAAAGTCGCTGCATTACAGGTCTGGAAATAACAAAATAGTTTTTTTCGCCCCGAAGTTTATTGACTTCGCAATCGATAATCATCTGACTGTTAAAAACTTCCGATATTGTTTTACCTTCGGTCAATGCTTCGAATGTAATATTTTCGTCCAACCAGTTATCCTTGCCGTCGAGAATTTCGACCACCCTTATCATTCCGAAATCCTTTTTATAATCGGGCGAATTTTGAAGCGAGTAAGTGGTCAGTTCGAGTACCGCGGGTCCTGTTACCTTCATATTTTTATAATTCTCAAAATTCCATTTCAGAATTACATATTGATTTCCGCTTACGGTAAGCAATTTTACGATATTTCCCTTTTCGTCGGTAGCGCTCCAGTTATTAAAATTATAATCGGTAAATTCCAGGTCGATAGTGGCATCTTCCGCAACGGGCAATCGATGCTCGAAGGAAGAAATTTCCGGAACTGGGGGATGATAAGGAATCGGTTCGCCGAGGTCGTTGCCTATTGTATCGACTCTTACGATGTCAACCTTAAAATAATCGATATCGACGCGATAATTATCGAAACCCCAATCCATCAGAGCCATCTGAGCAAAGACATTATCTCCCGGACGCGCATCAAAATTTTTGGTAGTCATGCTTATAACATGCCAGTTCGACGTATCAGGTATATCGTATTCCATTAGATGCGTATGGAAGTCGGTTGTGCGTTGTGTATTTAGATGAAGATTCACTCTTTTGGGGGCGCTGCTGACTTTAATTTTTGCTTCGATTCGAAATTCATAATTCGGTTTTTGGATAAGCGACAGGTCCATACCTTCCGAAATTCTTCTTCGGATTAGAGCCCACCAGAGGCCTCGTTTATCTTTAGAGGCGTCAACACGGACGGAAGCATATCCGTCCTTCTGAATAAATTTTACTTCGGCATTGCCGTCGCCCGAAAAAAAAGTCCAGCCGTTTAAGCCGTCCGGGTCATATTGCAATTCTTTTCCGTTAAACTCGTCGATAAATTGAGCGTTCATTTGACTTACCGTAACAAAGATAAAAAATATTAATAGATTCGGAATTCTTTTTATCATAGTTCCTGTATCCCTGCTTTAATTAATCCGGGTTCTTTATGTTTTTGATAAAAATTTATTCTTTTAATAATGCTCTACTGCCGGATAAATCCGCCCAATTATAAGAATCAGCAACTTATAACGATTTTTTTTAACAATTAAGACTCAATATATATGCCAGAAAATACGATACGCAGAGAAACTTATTTAAAGATATTATCAAGATTACCAAGATTTCAAGATTACCAAATTACCAAGATTGCAAGATTGGCAAATTGGCTGATTTTTTTTTAGTTGTTAATTCTGGCGCAGGCGTGTTTTGGAGTACTGGAGTTCACAGAGTTGAGGTTCTGTGTCTTCGTAAAAATGTCATTTTATATGCTAAAAGGATATGCCATTGTCTATCAACTAAGAATAAAAAAATTAAATACTTCTAACCACTAATCCCTACCGACGAACATTGAATACCAAAACGTTGAACATTGAACTCCCAAACGACAAACATTTAACTCCGGAAACGAAAATATAAGTTCTCAGCTGTCTTCATCCGGTTTGTTCTTTTCCAGTTTTTGCAATTTCTTTTTATGAGAAATTATTTTTGCTTCCACATAAAACACCAGGTCTTCGGCAATGTTTGTAGCATGGTCGGCAAGACGTTCGATATGTTTGGTCATTACAATAAGATGAGAGCACGGTTCAATTAATTCCGGCTGGGACTTCATTTTAGAAACTAGAAATTTGAATGCCTGTTTATTGTATTTATCCACAATTTCGTCTTCTTTCATGACGGTTTCAGCCAGCTGGCTGTCGTTATAGATAAAAGAATTGATAGCTTCTTTCAACATTTTACGCGCTTGCTTGCCCATCTCGTTAATTTGAGCTTCTACAATTAACGGGTAGTTATCGGCGGTTTTTTTGACGCGCTTGGCGATGTTCACCGCAATATCTCCGCAGCGTTCGAGTTGATTGTTAATCATCATAGCGGAAATAATAAAACGGAGGTCGGCGGCAAAGGGCTGAAAGAGCGCTAAAATGTTTTCGCATTGCGCCTGGATTAAATTGTCGTAAGCGTCCACTTCAATGTCGCGGGCTTTTACTCCCTTGCACAATTCGACTTTGCCCGTTTCGAGCGCTTCGATTACCCTTTCTACCTGTTCGTCGACAATCGACGCCATTTTAATGAGATTATTTTTCAAACTTTCCACTTCGGCGTTAAAATGTTCCTGCATAATCACTCCGTTTTGATTAACCGAATCTACCGCTTATATAAGCTTCCGTTTTTTCATTTTCGGGCGCGGTAAATAATTTTTTTGTATCGTTAAATTCAATCAGGTCGCCCATATAGAAGAACGCCGTTTGGTCGCTCACACGGGCTGCCTGCTGCATATTATGTGTAACAATAACAATAGTATAATTTTTTTTCAACTCAAAAATCAGGTCTTCTATTTTTGTCGTGGATATCGGATCCAATGCGCTTGCCGGCTCGTCCATTAAGATTATTTCCGGTTCCACGGCTAAAGCTCGCGCAATACAAAGCCTCTGCTGCTGCCCGCCGCTGAGCGACAGCCCGCTCTTTTTCAGATCGTCTTTTACTTCTTCCCAGAGCGCAGCCTTTTTTAGACTGTTTTCGACAATCTCTTCAAGCCGTTTTTTGTCGCGTATGCCGTTGATTCTGGGACCGTAAGCCACATTGTCGAAAATAGACATCGGAAAAGGATTCGACTTCTGGAAAATCATTCCCACATTTTTTCTCAATTCAACTATATCGACCCTATCTTTATAAATGTTCCTGCCGTTAATAATAACGTCGCCTTTGATTTTTACGCCGTCGATCAAATCGTTCATTCTGTTCAGGCATCTGAGGAATGTCGATTTGCCGCAGCCCGAAGGACCGATCAGTGCCGTGACCTTCTTTTCTTTAATGTCCATCGAAATATCTTTCAATGCCTGAAATTTGCCGTAAAAAAGGTTCAGATTTTTTACTTCAATAATATTCATAATATCAGCCGAAACGTCCGGAAATATATTCTTCAGTTTGTTTATTAGAAGGATTTGTAAATATTTTTTTTGTATTGTCGTATTCGATCAGTCTGCCCATATAAAAGAAAGCCGTATAGTCGCTTACGCGCGCGGCTTGCTGCATATTGTGAGTTACAATAACAATCGTATATTCTTTTTTCAATTCATAAATCAAGTCTTCGATTTTAGCGGTTGCAATCGGATCCAGCGCGCTGGTCGGCTCGTCCATTAAAATTACTTCGGGATTCAGAGCGATTGTCCGGGCAATACACAATCTTTGCTGCTGCCCTCCGGATATACTGGCGCCGGAGCGGTTTAGATTGTCTTTAACTTCGTCCCATAATCCGACTTTCTTTAAATTTTCTTCGGCGATTTCGTTCAATAATCTTTTGTCGCGCATTCCGTTTAATTTCAATCCGGCAACGACATTATTCATTATCGACATAGTCGGAAACGGATTCGGCTTTTGAAAAACCATACCGACCCTCTTTCTGAGTTCGACCGGATTGATATTTTTTATATCTTCGCCGTCGAATAAAATACTCCCGGAATATGTCCCGCCAATCACTTCGTGCATTCTGTTCAGGCATCTGAGGAATGTCGATTTGCCGCAGCCCGAAGGACCGATTATGGCCGTAACCTGATTTTTGGGTATGTTGAGATTGACTTCAAAAAGCGCCTGCTTTTCGCCGAAATAAGCCGATAAGTTTTTTGTTGAAACGACCGCCTCTTCTTCGGTTACTTTGCGGCTTTCGTAAATTATATTTGTTACTGGTATTTGGCTCACGGGTCAATTCAGTTGGTTTTGTATTTAGAACGAGTAATTATTTTGAACGTTAAACTTAATAAAGAAATCAAAATTATTAATACTAAAGCCGCAGTCCATGCCTGTGCGTTCCAATCTTCAAAAGGCGCTCGCGCGTAGTCGTAGATATAAACCGTAAGAGAAGCAATCGGTTCGAATACATTTGTAGACCAGAATCTGTTGCCGAGCGCGGTAAATAACAACGGAGCGGTCTCGCCCGCGGCTCTCGACAAACCGAGCAGTACGCCCGTAGCAATCCCTTTCCATGCAGTTCTTAGTATAATGAACAATGAAGTTTTCCATTTCGGTATTCCGAGTCCTAAACCGGCTTCGCGATAACTGTGAGGCACCAATTTAATCATTTCTTCCGTAGTTCTCGTAATAGTTGGAATCATCAGGATTGCCAATGCCACTCCCCCTGCAAGAGCCGAGAACTGTTTCATCGGGATAACGACTAGCGTATAAGCCACAACGCCGACTACAATCGAAGGTATGCCGCTGAGAACGTCGGTAAGAAATCTCAATAATTGTCCGAATTTATTTTTTCCGAATTCGGCAAGATAGATGCCCGACATAATTCCAACGGGCAGTCCGATAGCACCGCCGATGCCGACCAATATCAATGTGCCTACAATCGCATTAGCCATTCCGCCTCCGGGCTCGCCTACGGGTTTGGGCATCTCGACAAAAAACTCCAGATTCAATCTGCCGATACCTTTCGAGACCGTATAGTAAAAGATTAAGAAGAGCGGCAATATGGCGATCAATGCGGCAAGAAAAGTCAATGAATTTACCGCTAAGTTTACCGCTTTGCGGTATTTAAGTCTTCGTTTATATTTTTTTAATTCTGTTTCCACTGCTTTTCCAGACTCCAGACTAATAATCGTGCGGCAATATTAATAATAATAGTAATTACGAACAGGATTAACGCCAATTCGATTAATGCGCTCAAATAGAGTTCCGTAGTAGCTTCGGTAAACTCGTTGGCAATAATGCTTGCCATGGTATATCCGGGATCGAAGAGCGATTCCGAAATAATCGGGCGATTGCCGATTACCATTGTAACTGCCATAGTTTCGCCGATGGCTCTTCCCAATCCGAGCATTACGGCGCCGAGAATACCCGATTTAGAATTTTTCAGAACAATTTTAATAGCTTCCCATTTAGTGGCGCCCAAAGCGAGAGCCGCTTCCTTTTGAACCGACGGCACCGATTTCATTATATCCCGCGATATCGAAGTTATAATCGGCAGCACCATAATCGATAGAATTATTGCCGCGGCCAGCATACCGAATCCGTACATCGGTCCGTCGAAAAAGGGCAGATATCCGAAATGTTCGTTGAGAAAGGGTTCCACTTCTTCGCGCAGCCATGGAACCAGCACGAATATGCCCCATAAACCATAGACAATGCTCGGTACGCCGGCTAGTAATTCGACCATAAAAGACAGCGGTTTTTCGAGCCATCCGGGCGCCGACTCGGCCAGATAAACGGCAACCGCAAGACTCAAAGGAACGGCAATCATTAAAGCCAGGAAAGATGAAACGAGCGTGCCGTAGATCGAAGGGAGCGCTCCGTAAATTTCTTCCACCGGGTCCCAGGTAGTCTCGGTTATAAAATCCCATCCGAATTTATCGATCGACAATTTCGAATTGATATACATTTCGTATCCCATCAGGATTATCATCGCGAATACAATGACGGCAAATATTAACGTCAACTTTTCATAGATGAAATCGCCGATATTGATTCGGGACGATTTAACGGATTTTTTAACGGACTTCGTTTTTTCCATAAAGTTTTATTTTACCTTAATCGGTTTGCCGTTAACTGTCAACATATCGATTTTTTTCATGCACAATTTAACAACCGAAGTCGGCAAAGGAGCGTAATAAAGACTTTCGGCATACGATTCGCCTTTTGTCAAAGCCCACTTTAAGAATTTAACCAACGCTTCGGCTTTCTTTTGATCTTTCATATCTTTATAAATCAAAAGCCATGTAAAGCCCGAAATAGGATACGAGTCTTTTCCGTCGGCGTTTGTAATCATGGCTCTGAGATCATCGGGCATATCTTTGGCGGCTCCGTCGGAAGCCGCGGAAACCGTCTTAAAATTCGCTTCGATGAAATTTCCCGCGCGGTTTTTAATTGCAACGTGAGGAAGTTTATTCTTTACGGCATAAGCAAGTTCCACGTATCCGATTGCTCCTTTAGTTTGTTTGATCATCCCCGCCACGCCTTCGTTGCCTTTGCCGCCCAGTCCGATCGGCCAGTTAACCGAAGTGTTGTATCCGACTTTCTTAGCCCATTCTTTACTTACATTTGAAAGATAATGAGTAAAGATGAACGTAGTACCGCTGCCGTCCGAACGATGCACCACAATTATGCTTCTGTTTGGGAGTTTAACGCCCGGATTTAATTTGGCAATCCTTTTATCGTTCCACTTATAAATTTTACCCAGAAAAATATTTGCTATAGTCTCCCCGTCAAGTTTAATCGTTTCTTTAACTTCCGGTAAATTGTAACTCAGAACAACGGCGCCCAAAACCGTCGGGATATGAATTACATCCGTGCCCTGTTTAGCTTTTGCTTCTTTAAGCTGTTCGTCGCTCATCGGTCCGTCGCTGGCTCCGAAATCGACCGTGCCTTCGATTACCTGTTTAATACCGCCGCCGCTTCCAATAGACTGATAATTAATTTGAACGCCCGTTTGTTTATGAAACTCGTCGAACCATTTGGAATAAATCACGTAAGGGAAAGT
Source organism: Melioribacter sp. (assembly GCF_049325435.1). Taxonomy (NCBI): domain Bacteria; kingdom Pseudomonadati; phylum Ignavibacteriota; class Ignavibacteria; order Ignavibacteriales; family Melioribacteraceae; genus Melioribacter; species Melioribacter sp. The sequence continues at coordinate 261,975 of NZ_JBMOLD010000013.1, forward strand.
CGCTCCGGCTCCGTTGAGTTTAACCTGCGCCGGGAGATTTATTAAACCGGCAATCATGAACATCATTAAATAAATTATTTTTCTGTACATCTTTTCTCCTTTTTAAATTAAAATTTCCAGTAAAACGAAATGCGCGGGACTATATCCGGGTCGCCGCTGCCGTACGTAACTATTTCGATATTGGGAGCTATATGAACGGATTTATCTGGAACAAAATCCGCCGCTGCAAGAATCAAAGTGTTTTCGTCTTTTGATAGATCCGAGTTAGGCTCGTAATAATCAATGCGAAATACGAATTTCAATTTTTCATTCAACCGAAAATGGCTCCATGCCGAAACGCCGTATGAATTTTGATCTGCAAGAGGAGACGTTGACGACTTATAGAAATTATTTTCGATTTTACGGTAAAACGACTCAATTCCAAAATTCAATTCTTTATACGAATAACCGACAAAAGCGGATGTTACAATACTGTTGTTGTTTTTGTAAGAATTCGTAAACCCGTCTTCAATCATTCCGGAAGAAGAGTAATCGAAGTATGCGGTTAATGTTAAATTTTTCGCAGGACTAAATTGCAACAGTGAATAATACCTTTTGAATTTGTCGTTTTCCAGTCCGCTTTTTGAATTGTTGCCAATTTTAAGCCAATATTTGATTTTGCCCTTTGAGGTCAGATTGCCTTTCAGGTCGAGTCCCATGTCCCTGCTCGATACGATTTTGTTGTAATCGAGAATCGTTTTTTCAAGAAATCGATAGCCCCACGCTTCTTCCGAAATACTGAAAGCCGGAGTCGGCGACAAACCGATCATCGCATCCGAACCTTCGAAAATGCCGTTCCACTTCAACCATGCGTCCTTTACATCCGTAGTAAAATTTGAACCTTGCCAGCTCGATTCGAGACGGAAACGCGTGCTGAACTTTTCGGATATTTTAAAGTCGGTAGTAAAATAGATTCTCCTGAATTGAAATCCGCTAATGTCGTTTTTCCCGTTGTCATTTTGTTGAACGTTGTAAAAATAATCTCCAAAAACGAGTCCGCTTAATTTTGGAAGGTTTTGCGCTGATATTTGAAATGAAATCATTAAAAAGAACGTAATTATTGGCAAAACAATTTTCTTGCTCACTCTCTCCTCTCTCTCCGGTTTGCAAAAAAATGAGTTACACAATAATAAGAATTAAAAAAATCCGCAGTGTTAAGAAATTGTTAAATCATTTAATGCGCTTTTTTGTCCGAACTTATTGAAGACGAATGGATTTGCATAAACAGCTTAACTGTTTTTTGATTTCGCTCAATTAATTAGATAATCTGTCAGTTTCTGTATTCTAAGCGTTTTGCCTTTTTCGGGCGTTTCCGCTATTAATTGCACAAGACCTGTTCCGACCGAATAATAATAGTCGGCATACCAGCTCACGCCGTTCCCGGTTCGTATAACTATGCATATATATTGATTGTCTTTTATTTGAACCGTATCGGCAGTTGAGAGACATGTATAAATTTCAGCATAATCCCCGTGATCAACTCTCCAGCTTTCGCCTTTTTCGACAGGATATTTTACGACATGAGATTTAATAAATTTTCCCTCGCTTATTTCCTGCCAGTTATAGAGTCCGTCTTCTTCATACGAATAATAGAAATATCTTTCCGCGAAATATATTCCTTCCGTTGTTTCCTTCACTATAAATACTTCTACGTTATTACCAGCTGTCCTAATTTTTGTTTTGCCGGTAACTTCCACGTTAACCTTTCGAGACTCAGCAACGCTGTCGTTTTGAATTATATCATATTGATATTCCCATTTGTTGCCTACAGCCAAAGGAAATATTTGCTTCGATTTGTCGATAAAAAGATTTGACTCCGTTGTATCGCAGGATATACCCGCGAACATCAAAGTGAGTAAGATAATTCTTTTTTTTGCGGACTTAATTATTTTGATATAACAATTGAAATTCTTCATTACAATAATTGTCATTTTTCGTACGTCAATTATTCTTCAACGCATCAGTATCATTTTTTTGGTTTCAATAAAGTCGTTTATTTTCATTTGATAAAAGTATATTCCCGACGGCAAACCCGATGCGTCAAAGTCGAGAGTATAACGTCCGACAGACTTAAATTCATTTACCGGCGCGCTGATTACTCTGCCGAGAATGTCGTACACAATTATCCGCACTACACCCGGTTTATAAACCGCATACGAGATGCGAGTATGCGGATTGAACGGATTCGGATAGTTCTGTTCGAGCGAATAGTCTTTTTCGGGCAGCGGGTTTTCTTCTACGCCAACATACCCTTCGCCGTCGATATAAATCGTATACACCGGATAATTACGGGCGTTACTTATGAAATATAAAGTATCAGAAAATTTTTTGAAACGGCGTAGCGCCTTCGCAAATAGGACACAGGTCGGGCGTATAAAAAATTAATTTGACCGAGTCCCCAGGAGAAATAATAATGTCTTTAAAGATCTTATCAAACCCGAGATAAAACAAATAAGATGTATCCCTTGAATAAATTTCTACTGGATATCCGTAGATTTTATTTGAGTAGATACTGTCGATTATCAGATCCGATGCGCCGGCGTTGTATAAAAACAAACTGTCGTAAATATCGCCGAACGCTCCGTCGCCCGAAATATGAAGGGAATCCTTGCTGAATTCAATACTCTGCGAAAAAATTACATTTTGCAGAGTAATTAGAAACGCCGCGACAAGAAAAAAGCGCTTTTTCATTTTTTTATTTATAACCGATTTTTCAAACTCTCAATAACCCGTGTAGCCCTACAAACGGATTTTGCCCTTTTGACAATATTTGATACTGAAAATAACGGTAACATAAAATAATGTCAATAAAAAATATAAATCAGAGAAATAGTTAAAAACGGTAAAATAAATAAGGCGTTCCGCCGGAGAACGGAACGCCTTCTGGAAGAGAGGAGAGAGAAGTTTATTTCAATAATGTCATTTTTTTCGACACGACATAATTCTCGGTTTCCAATCGGTAGAGATAGAGACCTGAAGGCAGGTTATTTGCGCTCCAGGTAATATTATACTTTCCCGCTTCTTTATAACCGTTAATCAATTTTTCTACCTCCTGCCCGAGCGTATTGTACACGATCAATTTTACGTTGCCCGATTTCGGCAGTACGAATGAAATTGTTGTAGTCGGATTGAAGGGATTGGGATAATTTTGACTCAACTCGTAAGCGGCGGGAATTATGTTTGTATATTCTTCATCAACGCCTGTGAGCGTATAATCGGTATTTTGCGGATCGTAATTTGTCCAACCTTCGTCCCATCTGGCGCCCGAAGGATCGAAAGCTCCTATAAATTCGACGGATTCGAAAAATCCTCCGCTCAAACGGGGATTGTCGAAATTTGCGCCGCTTGCAGCAGGCGAGTCGCTCATCGGCGTCGCATTCGGAGCGCTCTGATTAAACGGGTCGGTTAACTTGACTTCCGCGCTCGTCTCAAATTCCTGATTCGAGTAGGACGAAGTTTTGAACCACGAGACGACGTCAAAGCTCTCGACGTTGGTCGTCAGGTTCTTTCCGCTCTGAGCGCCGGCTATAATAGTATTGCGTATTTGTAAACTGTCGGACTGAGCTCCCGCTACGCTGTTCTCTCCGTCCAGATACAAACCTACAGGATAACCCATAATTATCGAATTATATATCGACGTCAATGTCGATCTGCGCAAATGCATTCCGCGTTTGAAGTTCGGATTAAATTCCGTATAGTCCGGATTTACAAGAGGTCCTATTAATGTTACGTTTGAAAATATCGGACGTGTTCGAGGCTCGTTCAATGTTCCCGTTCCGTCGTTGTCGGATTCGAAACCGTTGCTGCCGCTTATGTCCGCTATATTGAAATCCCTGTAACCCGCTAAAAATTGCAGATTGCCTCTGTATCCGAAGTCCGTATCGAATTCATCGTCGACGCCTTTGTAAGCTATCAAATACTTGGCGTTCACGGTCCCTCCGAAGAATTCATAGGAATCGTCGCCCGAATAACTTACCTGTATGTGGTCGAGCGTTGTACCTCTGCCCACTCCCGCCAACGTCAACCCGTTTATTTCGTTGTCGGGTAAATAAGCTATGCCCGGAAATTCAATGCGCACATAACTCATTATACCGCTGTTGTCGTTATCGTCCGGATTTTCTCCGCCGCCGTAGATTGTGCCGGTGCCGCCTTCTATTACTGCAGTTCCCCCGGGTACGTTTATGCTTGCTCTACCTGCGATGATAATACCGCCCCAGTCGCCTGCCGCTCTTTGCCCCGCAGGCTGCTGACTTGTAAATACAATCGGATTGTTCGGAGCGCCCACGGCATTTATCTTCGCCCCGCGATTAATGATGAGTGTGCCTTTTGACGATTTTTCTCCGTAGATAATTGTACCTGCGGGTATTGTCAATGTAGCGCCCTCGTTAACATTTACAAATCCTTTTAACAAATATTTTTTATTTGCATCCAATGTTAAATCCGAATTGATATCTCCCTCGAGCGCTTCATCGTATTGAGCAAGCTGAGCATAGAGATTAATGCCGGATAAAAAGAATATTAGCAGTAAAATACGTTTGCACATAGATTTTTCCTCCTTAATTATAGTTTGTAAGAAATACTTATTGAAATGGCGGATTCCCTGCCGTTCAGGCGGGCTCTTTTATCTCCCTGTTTGAATATCTGATCCTTTCCGAGAATATCTTTGGCGGAAATTTTCAACGACAAGCTTTCTGTCAATGATTTATTGATTACAAAATCGATAACGTCCCTTGGCTCTTCTATTATATCTTCCTGATATGCCGTGGCTACTTCGATAATTCTCTCCCCGATTCTGTTATAGAGCAGACTCACTGTTGCGCCGTTATCGTCGCTGTTATAAGACAATCCTATATTAATAGTATAAGGCGACTGCCCCTGCAGAGGTCTGCCGTTACGCGCTATTGTTGTTTCCGTACCTTTAACAGTAACGGAAGATTTAACGCGAGTGTAATTGCCATTTAAGAAGAAATTCGAAAGCATACCGGTAATTCGTCCCAAACCGAATCTGCCTTCGAGTTCGAGTCCGTAGACTTCCGCTTTATCGGAATTTCTGAATGTTCTTTCGGAGCCCAATGCGCTTCCGGTAACCACCACCTGCTCGATTGCGTCTTTCATATCTTTATAGAATAGACTTGCCGATATCATTTCTCCGATTCCGAAATACGATTCGTATCTGAGGTCGTAATTTTTAATGACAGCTTGTTTCAGATCGCTATTGCCCCGTATTGAGGTTTGAGTATAAAAATCGAAATAAGCAAACGGAGCCAATTCTCTCAGTTCCGGACGATTAACGGTTTGATTTGCCGACAATCTCAGGTTTGCATTTTCGTTCAGTTTATAAATTAGATTCAAAGACGGCAGAAGATCGTTATTAGTAAGTTCAATAAAAATATCTTCCCTGTCGGAAAGGTCGCGCGAATTGACAGTTTGTCTCGAATTTTCAAGTCGGGCGCCGCCGACCAATTTAAGTTCCTTTCCCAGAAAGTCAAAGCTGTATTCTGCCATAAAATAGAAAGCCGATATAGTCTGACCTGCATTGTAATTATTGGTTCCGTTGAGATATTCCTGAATAGAAAATCCGTTGCGTCGGTAATTATCCGGACTGAAAATTTGATCGAGCGGCAGATATAAAAGTTTGAAATCGGTATAACCGTTGCCCGGCGCATTGATTATCGTACCGATCAAACGGGAACTGAATTCCCTGTTTTTGTCCTCGTAAAGTCCTCCAAGTTTGAGATTAACCGCTTTCAAGGGAATTTTGAAATCGGCTGCAAAACCGGTAGTAGTCTCGTCGAGATTCGAATAAAAGCGTCCTCCGTTTTTAAGATTGACCTGCGGTCCCAGCAAAGCCGCAAATTGATTGTCGCTGCCGAGGTCCCGCGAATAAATTACACGCCTGTAGTCGGGCTCGTTGCGCTTCGATATTGAATTGTACAAACGCCATTCAGTTTGAAGCAGACTACCAAAGTAATGCTCGCCCGATAACTGTCCCAGATAAACTTCGCGCGAAGTAAATCTGAAGGCGCTTTGAATTTGTTCCGTTCCCGAATCGGTAAATTGAGCGCCTCTCAGCTCCGACACCTCGTCGTCGGAAGTATGGCTGTATGTATTTTTGAAACTCAATTTATGATTGTTGCCGAGTTTATAACTGAGATTGAGCAATCCCCCCCATAAAGTGGAATATTTATATTGCCACCCACCGTAGCTGAAACGGGTTTCTCCGCTCGATTCGTACTCGTTGCGTTCTAGATTTGTCCTATTAAAATTATTCTTGTACGAAATGGCCGCTACGAAACCGAAACGCGGTCCGAGGAGCGTAACTCCGTCGCCGAGAGAAATCATAAATCCGCCGTTGAGAGGCGCTTTCTTAGTGCGGGTAGACCAGTTGTTGGGCAGTGTTTGGGCAAATTGCAATATTTCTTCGGACGAATAATTCCCTTTGCTCAAGTCGGAAGGAATTGAAGACGGGAGACTACGCGAACCGTCGTCGATTCCCAGAAAATCGAGTTTGCCGCCGTTATAAGTTTTGAAGTCCTCCAGCGACGTATTGTTCGAAAACGAACCGTTGATTGTTATATTAAATTTAAGTTTGTCGGGAAAATCGATCGTGTTCAGATTTACAAGACCGCCGGCAAAGTCGCCCGGCTTGTCGGGCGTATACGATTTATCGATGACCGTATTTGCCAGGAGATTCGAGGGGATCAAATCAAAAGCGAACGATTTTTTGTCGGGCTCGGCGCTCGACAGAGGCGAATTGTTCAAAAGAGCATTGCTGTAACGTTCGCTTGTCCCTCTTACGAAAATAAATTTATTGTCGACTACGGAAATTCCCGTAATGCGTTTCAAAGCGTCGCTCGACGTGGCGTCTGGCGATCTTTTTATCTGTTCGGCGCTGATACCGTCGCTAATCGAAATTGAATTTTTTTGTTTGTTCAACAGAGCCGCTTCGTAAGATTCATCGGCTTTACTGGTTACAACCACTTCGTCGACAGCTATGGCTTCGCTTCTCAAAGCTACGTTTCGTATTACGATTTCACCGCCCTTAACAATAACATTTGATATTTTCGTTTTGGCATACGATATATAGCTGACAATCATTTCGTAATTACCGGCGGGAACGTTTTCGATAGCATAATTGCCTTCTATATCGCTTGCCGCGCCGAGCGTTGTTCCGGAAAGGAAAACATTCGCACCGATGATAGCCTCTCCGCTCGCTGCGTCTACCACTTTCCCTTTTATTGTGCCTTTATTCGTCTGCGCATTCGTATGAATAGAAATCACCGCGGCTATTAATAAGATTAACCGAATTGTTTTTATCAATTTCGACGGCCTCGTTTTGGTTGCAGTAAATAAATTCATTTTTCCTCTCTCCTTGAATGTTACACTGCAAACCTACGAGACTAATGTTAACGTAATGTTAAGCGGGCGTTAAGGTAATGTTAATATTGAAGGGCGAGGCGTAAATGAAAATTGATCTTAGAAATTTTCTTACTCAAAGCGGAAAGAATACCGATTTTATATTTCCGCGGGTTTTACCGAAAGTTCAATAGATACGATAATAAACGGTAAATTCGACATTAAGCGTATTCATTTTTTCTTCCGAGGAAGGATGTAATTCGTCGGCAGGGTCAACTTTTCTCCTGTTCCACAAATTCATATAATTATAATTCGATTCGATTTCACACAATACATTTTTCATTATTTCATAACTGACGCCCAGCCCGAAATTCAGACCGAATCGCATACCGTTTTTATAGCTCCTGCCCAGTACGATTTGATCGAAATACTCAAACCTGAACCATGTGTCTCCCCAGTAATTCATAAGTAAAGAAACTGCGGCGTAAGGCTTGAATTTATCTATATCAATTATATATCTGCCCCCGAATCCGAAAGACCAGACATCGATAATCGTGGTAACGTCTTCCTTTATAGTTTGCATGTAGAGGAGGTTATAAATCTCTGCGCTCTGACGTCCGCGAAACGGAATGTAACGCGCTTGAGCAATAATCCCGAAAGACGATAATTCGTATTTGAATTTAATAGAGGCAAAATAATTTTTTCTAAAGGCAAGACCTCCGAACATTGTTAATGTTCCGTTTACGTAATGCGCTCCGGGATATCCCAAGTCCCGGGTATAGTAATTATTTTTTTGTACTTTTGCCATACCGCCGCCGATACCCAAGTATAAAGATTGACTGTAAGTATTCACTGACAGTAAGAATAATGAAATAATAATAATTTTTTTTGTAAGCATTTTATTTGACTATTATTATATATATCAGTTTCTACTTTATAAGAGCGATTTTTCTTGAATACACACCTTCGGATGCAGTAAACACAATATAATAAACGCCCGAAGCAAGAGCGCCAGCCTGATAAATCAACTCGTATCTTCCGGGCAATTTATAATTTTGTTCTATTAATTCTACAAGTTCTCCCAGCAAATTATAAACGCCGATTTTAACATAAGCCTTTCTATTCAGTTCATATATAATTTTTGTCGAGAGATTGAACGGATTCGGATAGACGGAAAGAATTTCAAAATTATCCGGTATTTTCCCGGGTTCATCTTCCACTCCCAGACCCAAAGAAATTCCCAGAAATAGTTGAGAAAGCGAGTCGATATAAACGTCGTTTCTTTTTACTTTTAGCATTACGTCAAACAATCCTATCAAATAATTTTCATACAAAGAATCGAGCGGCGCAATTTCCGGAAAGTTTTGCCCGTCGTATAGCGACCGAAAATGCAATTCATATAAATCGTCTTCATTTTTAGAATTACAAATAAATCCGACGGTTTCATTTTGCATTACCGGATTTTCAGATTCGTTATAAAAGATCATAGTGTTGAAACCCGCGATTACTTTTATTGTATCGCTTAGATTTCCGCGACGCAATTTAAAAATCACATTAGGCGGCGTGCATCCGCTTACCAACTTTATTGTGTCGGCTTCTGGCACAAATACAATGCTCTGCGCACGAACGACAGTAATAAACAGAATGAAGAGAAAAAATATGCTGAATAATTTTTTCATCTTATCCGCCCCCTAACGAAAAATGCATTCTATCAATAATCAATAGTAAATAGTAAATAGTAAATAACTAAAAAAATCAACGCCCGTTTATTCAATTGCCGTTAAATGAGAGTCGACCAACCGCCATTCGCCGTCATTTCTTTCGAGATATGCTTCCCCGAATTGATAAAATACCCGGAAGATTACAAAAGCATTCGATAATTTATTATCGACATAGATTTTAAATACTATCGGCATCGTGGCTTTATGATAATCGCTTATCCAGTGATGATGAGTCAATTGGATTGCCTGACGCAGAAAAGCGACTCGTTCCGAATGGTCGGATTTCCTTTCGCCGTCGAGCTCGTAAAGAAACCGATATATCATAGAGTCGGCTTCCGAAGAGAGATAAACTACCGGAAAACTTACCGGAGGCGTCGGTCGAAAATCGGATATTTTACGTTCCAGAGTCTCGACTCCCTTATAATAATAAAAACGAGGATTGGTATCGGTTATAGCATACTCGATACTGTTTTGTATAACGACGTATCTGAAATCGGTTTCGAAGTTTTCATGGTAGCCGCCCGTAATCCGATTCAAATCTTCAGGGGTATAAAATTCTTCGAATATCCCGTAGATATTTCTTACCGTATCGTTCAGGGAACTCCGTTGACTTTTCGTAAAAGAAGGTATCGCATTCCGCCACATTGCAAAAACCGAATCCAGTTTTGCTTGAGAGTCGCTTTGATATGCCTTTTCCAACTTAGCGCCGATTTCATCGAAACCGTATTTAATCGCAGGTTCTTCAAATTCGACAATTTTGTCCCTGCATCCGGCTAAGGATATAATGGCGGCAGTAAAAGCAATTGTTAATATTCGTAAGCGTTTGTTCATTTGGCGAAATATTAAAATATTTGTCTAATGCATCAAATTAATCTGCTCTCAAACCACAAAAACGGCTGCCGAATTTATTCCCGTATCAGCTCCGCTCTTCCCCATTCGATAAATTTATTCTTGATGAATTCGACTGTTTGCATGTGTTCTTCGTTGCCGTTTGATTTAATTTCGATCGGTTCGCCGAAGCTGATTTTAACTTCTTTGGAAGGATCGATTTTGCCGAAGTCTTTCAAGAATTTTCCGTTTGCCCACGCGTCTGAGATTAAAGCCACGGGTATGACGGGAACGTTATTTTTCTTCGCCAGTTTAATTCCGAGCGTATTGAACGATTTGACGTCGAGATAAAGCGAACGGGTGCGTTGAGGAAAGATAATAATCGATTTGCCGGCTTTGATTTTTTCCGCCCCCTGATTCAAAACGGCCATCAAATCCTCGCGCGGATTTTTACGCGATACCAGAATCGGATCGCGAGCCGCGGAAACCGGTCCGAACAACGGAAACCGCACTAGTTCCTCTTTCATTACGAAAACCACTTTTTTGACCGGATGTATTATGCACGGGAATACGAACGTTTCGAGTATGCTCATATGATTCGATACGAAAATTACGGGGCCCTCGACTTTTTTGATATTACTCATCCCGCTGATGTGAAAACGGATTCCGGTCTTTTCCAATCCCTTCAAAATATTGTACGAAGCTTCAATCCATTTTTCGTCGTCGTACATGCCTTTAACAGCCAGGCGGTTGGATGTATAAACGACTTTGAGAAGTCTCAATAAATAAAATCCAAACGACGGGAAAATTGATTTTCTGCTTTTTGGGGTAACATATTCGTCTTTCTCGGCTAAATAATTCATACTTATTCCGAATAAATTATACCGATAATTTAAGAAAAACAATTTTCAAGGGGAAATCAGCAAAAAGCGGGAAATTATCGGCAAAAAGAGTACCGGCTGATTTGCCTGCAAAATTCATTGATTAGATTTATGATATAGATAGGTTTGGTGTTGTGACCCCAACGGGAATCGAACCCGTATTTTCACCTTGAAAGAGTGATGTCCTAACCGTTAGACGATGGGGCC